>NZOF01000109.1 GCA_002695185.1 Erythrobacter sp. | reverse complement strand
CGGACTTGTCTGCTCCGCCGGGATACATGTACCAGGTCAGACCGACGTCGAGCGCCAAATTTCCGGTGAGCGACCGTTTGTAGCCGGCGAGAAGATCCAGCTCCATATTGGCGCCGCCAAACGTCCCCCATCCAGACAGATTTGATGCCCAGGCGCCCGCATAAGCGCCATCCTTGTGCGTCAGGGTGATGCCGCCCTGGAGCGCCATGCGATCGTCGCTCTGTGATACACCACGGAAGCGGTAATCGGATATGAGCATTGCAGAACCGCTGACAGCGATGTCGGGTGCCGGTATCGCAGCATCCTGTGCGAACGCTGGGGCGACCGAAAGCAGACTAACAAATGCCGCAACAGGAGCGGGCGAGCGATGCATGATATCTCCCCTTCGAAGGGCGGCGGAGGCGTTCCGCACGCGAAATCGTGAGGTGACGAGATATTAGCTGACGGCGTTAAATATCGAGATGGGCGCCTGCCCATTTACATAGTATTTGCATATAGAATGACGGGGCAGAACATCCGGCATTTCGGGTCGGGTTGCCGACGAATGACGGAGCAGCAACAGCAGGATCGACAAGGTTGTGGGCAAGCGCGGGTCCTTGCCGCAACAACGCCTTAAGTTTGGCGAAGGCCATCTCGATCGGATTTATGTAGCGGCTGTAGGGAGGCAGGTAGAAGAGCTGTGCGCGCCGGGCGGTGATCGCCTCACGGATGCCGGGGACCTTGTGGGCAGGCAGATTGTCGAGCACCACGACATCGCCGCGCCGGAACGTGGGTGCCGGGACGTTACGGACGTAGACCTGGAAGGTATCGCCACACATCGGCCCGTCGAGCACCCAGGGCGCCGTCATGCCCGTCAGGCGCAGGCCGGCGAAGTGGCGACGCAAGAATTTGGTAGGCCCGGCATCTCCTTGGACTTAACAATAGATACTTGAAATTACGACATTTGGCATCCCTTTCCATTCCGCGATACCCCATCCAATACCCCGCTACACTTCAGATAGCTCCATATAGACATGGCATGTTCGATCGCCGATTGGGGCAATCTGTTTCATCGGCATGCGTTGCTCATCCCCTTGCAATTTCGCGGAGGGTCGAGGTGGACCGCCCCGAGCCCTCCGGGGGCGTTGAGTTGTGAGTCACGCTGCCACATTGACGGGGTCCACAGCAGCAAATATCGCTGTTCGACTGCGGCAGGCGGGATGCTGGCGATGGCGCACGGCTTCAGTTACAATGGCCGCTTATCGACAACGATGTCGGCGGGTTCGTAAAGCATTGATAGGCATGTTCGATGCTGGAAGATTGGGTCACGATCGCCAAGTTACTCGGTATATGGACTAAATGCAGGAAGGCGGCAGTCATGCTGTGGCCGTCGCGAGACCGGGTTTCAGTGAGTGTACTGGCCGGCGAGTTGATGCCGGCTGCGAATTCCGGGGTTATCGCGCCCATCATTCCGAGATGATGCCGCCCCGCATTCCGGAATAATGCCGCCCATCCGGTGCCGTGTTTGGAAGGTCAGATTCGGTCGTCGAGGATCGCTCCTTTTGGGGGAAGGTCAGATGCCGACGGAGAGACTGAGCATGCGTCGTATACGCGAGATATTAGGGCTGATCCGTGACGCGTACGTGCCGGCCTACGCGGTGCCCGCCGGCTTGGCGTGGCGGCCTCGACGGTGCGGGAGACGGTGCGTCGGTTCGATGCGTCGGGCATGGAATGGCGCTGCCGCCGGAGTTGGACGATACGGCGTTGGATAGCCTTCTGTATGGTCCTGCGGGGTCGACGCAGGGTCATCGACAGCGCGTGTAGCCTGACTGGGCGTCAGTGAACCGAGAGCCCAAGCGCAAGCTCGTGACACTGCAAGTGCTCTGGGGCGAGTATATCGAGCTTCATCCCGCCAGCCATCGTTACAGCCGTTTCTGTGAACTGTATCGCGACGGGGAAGCTCGACTGCTGCTGACGACGCACGCGGCAGAACCACATCGGCGGCGACCGGCTGTTCGTCGATTATGCCGGCTACACGGTGCCGGTGGTGGTTGACCGGCCGCCCGGGGAAATCCCCGATGCGCACATCTTCGTGGCGGTGATGGCGGCATCAAGCCTGTCGTTTGCGTTCGCGACGTGGAGCGAGACGCTGCAGGACTGGAGCGATGGGCACGTGCGGGCGTTCGCGTTCTTTGGCGGTGCCGCTCGCCTGCTGATGCTTGACAGCGCCAAAGTCGCGGTGATGAAGGCGTGCGTGTACGATCCGCAGAACAACCGCAGCTATGTCGAACTCGCGGCGCATTACGACGCCGCTGTGCTGCCGGCGCGGCCGTATCGCCCGCGCGGAAAAGCGAAGGTCGAGGCCTGCGTCGGCATCATCGAGCGGTGGCTGCTGGGGCGGCTTCCCAACCGGGTCTGGTATGGGCTGGGCGACCTGAACGCCGCGATCGCCGGCCTGCTCGCGCGCCTCAATGACGAGCGTGTGTTGCGGCGGTTCGGGCTGACGCGCCGCCAGCTGTTCGAAAAGATCGACGCGCCACACCTGAAGCCGCTACCGGCGACGGCATATGTTCTGGCGCAGTGGCGCCGTGCCCGGCTCGCGCTCGATTATCATGTCGAGGTGAAGAAGCACTTCTACTCGGTACCCTATCGCCATGCCCGTGCGGCTGCCGGCGAACGGATCGCGGCGCCCATGCGCGGTTCTGGCAATGGTCGCCACACCACGATCAACGATCACATGCCCTCAAGCCACCGGCGCTACGGGGACTGGACGATCGAGCGGATCGTCGCTGAGGCGGCGGGGCTTGCGGGTACCAGGTCTGATCGTAGACAGCCGGAAGAAGTTCAAAATTTCTCCCACGAGGGGAGTTAATCCGGTCATATCCAGGCTTACATAATTCCGAATGATGCGGATTTCTCTTCCCCCGGCTGGCAGCGACAGCTCTTTCCGGCGCTCACTTCCCAAAGTCTGACGTCTCGTCATCTGAAGAATGTCGAAGAGCCAGGGAATCCCGTTTTTTTCCGGGTAGATCTCCTGGCCGCCCTCTGCGGTCACTTACGGCTTGTCCGCCAGCGGCATCGTCCGCGCCGCCCAGGCGCCCAGGACCAGAACGCCGAATGCCGTACTGCCGCAAAGCAGGATCATGCGCACGACCCCTGTACTCAGTGAGCCTGCGACGGCCTGCGGAGCAAACAACACGACCAGCTGTGGTCCAAGAGCTTGTCCAAACAAGATAGCGGCGATGACATAGAGCGCCACGAGACGAGCGCGAAAGTCGGGAGGCCCGAATATCTGAATGATGAAGAGCGGCAGCATGGAAACGGACGCAAAATTTAATTGCGCGACAAAAAATCCACTCAACACGAGGGAAATATTTTGTTGGCTGAACGAGGAAACGCTGGCTGCTGTCGCGACCAAGGCCGCCAATGCAAAGGCAATGAATGACCCGTTAGACCATCCCCGTTTGGCAAATACGGCCAGTACCTTAGGCCATACGAGAATCGCGAGAACGCTTGCGGGAAGCGCCGTCGCCCCGACAAGAAATCCCGCCTCGGCAACGCTCCTGCCATGGTCCCGCACCAGAAGGGTCGGGAGCCAGCTTTGAAGGCCAAGCGTGCACATGGTGACCAAGGCTATTCCGGCATAAAGACACAGAAAGAATAACCAATGCCGTCCGAGGAACTTCAGCAAAGCAAAGAGGCCGACCTGTCCGTCAAGCTGTGCGGCGCTATGCTGTCGAACAGGCTCCTTTACGGTCAAGAACATGACCAGCGCGAGAAGCACCGCTGGCACGCCGACTGCGACAAAAGTGACGCGCCAATGTTCAAATTGCGCATCGGGCACCAGAGACGCAGACATCGCCAAAATGGAACCTCCCAGCAGGAATGCCAACGCACCGGTAATGCCGGGCGTGGCACCATAAATGGCTGTTGGAAATGCTCGTTTGTTGGGGGCAAACAGATCGCCAATCAGGGACATGGATGCAGGTGTCAGCGCGGCTTCCGCGACGGCCAGTAGAGACCGCGCAAGCAGCAACTCCCAGAAGTTGCTGATAAATCCCGATAAAACCGTGGCGACCCCTGCAAGGCCGATTCCCATGGCAACAGCAAACACCCGGTTTCCCCGGTCGATCCAGCTGGCGATCGGGAACACGGCCAGAGCATAGGGCACAGCAAAAGCCGCACCCAACAATAAGCCGCTTTGCTGATTATTCAGTTGAATGGATTGCGTTAAAGGCTCGATCAGCAACGCAATGATCATTCGATCGAAGAAACCGATCGCCAGGGCGACAATAAGACATCCTGCGACGTACCAGGCTGTACTCGACTTTACCGGCCAGTGCTCCGAGACAGTGCCGTCTCGATTCCGCCCTTCTGTCATCACATTACTCTCCATCTTTTATCCCCGCGCGAAACGGCATTTTCCCGAGAAGTTCAGGCGGCCGCTACAGCTCTGTGGCAGTCACGGCTGGGCCACCGACCGACCGGCTTGCGTCCCCTGTCGCCATTCACCGGAAGAATTTCTGAACCGCCAGCAGGATTGCCAACCATAATCGAATCATCACCCAGATATTGATTGATCGGTCAATCAGCATGGAGATAGCTCTCATGCTCGGTATTGGCCAGTCTTATCATGCGGAATGTCCGAGGCGGTGGATCGGGCAGTTCGACCGCGCAACGAACAATTTTGGCGCCGTGACGGCAGCAGAAGGTGGAATAAGCCAGCCTGCCGCGATCGGCGGCAAAGTGCGTTCGCACTAATTTTTCGAGCGCGGCCTGGTTTCAGCGCTGCCCGCCGCGACGAATGCACGTTGCGTTGCTGGAAGAAGGCAAGCCGGTGGGGTTATCAGCACAGCGCCGCAACGTTAGCGGAGCGCTGCGGGCAACTAAACGTCAATTTTTGCTCTGCAGCGGCTTGGCCGGACGCCAAAAACTCCGTTGAAGCTTTCATATTGGACGTTGCGACGCGCTCCGGCGTAAGATCCGGCGCGTAACCTTCATCGCCGGTGGCTTCAAATACCTTTGCCCCGCCAAATCAACGGTCGCAGATCAAGCCGCGATGCCATTCATGACGACACCATAGACAAAATCGGCATAGTCCTGTCGCATGGCATCCTCGACGTCGTCGACGTTGAATACATAGCGCAATACATGCTTTCGCGACGCGAAATGCTCACAGGCACCCACCAGCAAGAAATAGAAGTGCATTTCAGAAATAGGCCTGAACACACCTTCCTCGACCCCTTGTGAAATAAGGTCGCGGTGGAAGTTTACGATCGGCAGGATATAGACATCGGCCACTCTTTGTGCTTTTTCATTTGTGGCTCCGTCGATCAGCAAATGGAGAAGACGATTTGTGAACGGTTTTTGCATATAGGCCGACACCACGCCTCCTATGTGCATTCGCAACTTTTTAGCGGCGGGTAGCTTGAGTTCACTCAACCAGCGCAACTGGTCCAGACTACGCCCGATACCTTGTTCGAAGGAGGCAAAGAGCAAGCCCTCCTTGCTGCCGAAATGATATTGAACCAAGGCGGCACTCATGCCGGCGCGATTACCCACCTCACTTAACGTGAAGTCGACGCCTCCTCGTTCCGACATGATTGCCTGCGCCGCCTCAATCAGCACATCACGCGTAATTCGCGATGCTTCAATCTTCGAAACGGCGGGCTTCTTCCCCCGCTCTGTCACCCTTTTTTCACGTGTCCCCATGCAACGACCATGCTGCCCATGATATCACCCGTCAAGCCACGTTGTCTTGATTGAAGCCATAATCAACATCCTAGTCGCGCGCGTTAGCGAGGCGCCATGCGTATCGCGCCGTCCAACCTGATCGTCTCGCCGTTCAAATACCCGTTGCGGACACATTCAAGCGCAAGCGACCCGAACTCATTAGCGTCCCCTAGTCGCTTTGGAAAAGGCACATCGGCGGCAAGCTTGTCCAAAACCGGTTGCGGGACGCCCCTCATAAGCGGGGTCTCAAAGATGCCAGGCAAAATCGTGTTCACGCGTATCCCTTCCGACGAAAGGTCACGCGCGAGTGTCAACGTCATGCCGGCCAACGCGGCTTTGGACGCTGAATAGGCAATCTGGCCTATCTGCCCATCCTGTGCCGCGACCGACGCGGTATTGACGATCACACCGCGCTCGCCGCCAGGCAATCGATCGACCGTCAACATGCCTGAAGCCGCCGCCGCGATGCAGCGGAAGCTGCCAATCAGGTTCAGACGGACGGTCCATTCAAAGTCCGCCATGCTGTGCGCTTTGACAAGCCCCGTGTCCTTATCCCGACGCACGGTTCGTCCGCCCTTGCCTCCGCCCGCGCAGTTTATGAGAATACGTTCCTGACCATGTTTTTTACGCACAAACTCAAAGCCGTCGGCGACGGACTCGTCATCGGTGACATCAACGCGGGCAAAAACACCGCCCAGTTCCGCAGCGGCCGCCTGGCCCATATCCTCATTAAGGTCGAAGATTGCGACGCGGACGCCGCGATTGGCCAGCAACCGTGCAGTAGCTAGCCCCAGCCCAGAGGCCGCGCCGGTAATGACGGCGGCGCATTCATTGTTAATTTCCATAGGTACATCCACCTTTGTCTTGCGTAAGAGGAGCAACGGACTGGCGCTTACCGCTCATGACCCTGCCAATATTGATCGCGCAGCTCTCTTTTAAATAACTTTCCATTTGGATGGCGTGGCAGTTCGCTTACAAAATCAAACTGCCGAGGCACCTTGACGGCGCTGAGATGCTTTCGACAATGACTGCGAAGCTCCTCGGCCACCTGCTCCAAAGGCCCTGCCGCCTCGGTCGGTTTGATGACGGCCACCACCTTTTCACCCATTTCGGAGTCGGGTGCGCCAATGATCGCGACATCGTGAACTTTGGGATGAACCGATAGAAGGTTTTCGATTTCCTGGGGATAGATGTTTACCCCGCCCGAAATGATCATGAAGCTCTTGCGATCGGTAAGATAAAGATATCCGTCTTCGTCGACCCAACCGACGTCCCCTAAGGTTTGCCATCCATGGCGATTGGTAGCTTCAGCGGTTTTGGCAGGGTCGTTATGATAGTCGAAGGTGACGGCTCCCTCGAAATAGATCAGTCCGGGTTGACGAGCTTGCAGAAGATTACCGTCGTCATCGCACACCCTTACCGGGGAACCGAGCGGCCGTCCAACCGATCCACGATGCTCCAGCCATTCCTCGCTGCTGATTGTCGTGAACCCGATCTGTTCGCTGCCCGAATAATATTCATGCACGATAGGTCCGAGCCAGTCGATGAAGGCTTGTTTGACTTCGACCGGACAGGGCGCCGCCGAATGAAAGATGACCTTCAGGGAGGATAGATCGTACCGTTTCTTCACCTCTTCGGGCAGGCGTAGAATGCGGATCATATGTGTCGGCACGAATTGAGCTAGCGTGACGCGATGCCGTTCGATCGCTGCCAGGACCTCTTCGGCGTCGAACTTGCGCATCTGGATGACGGTGCCGCCCAGCCGGTGCGTCATTTGCGACCACCCCAGCGGCGCGGCATGGTAAAGGGGCGCTGGGCTCAGATAAACGCTCTCGCTATTGGCGCCATAGCCTTCTTCATACAGGTTTGCGATAAAAGGCTGCGTGAGCAGATTTCCTGGGGGAAGCGGCCGCTTCACACCCTTCGGCTTCCCCGTGGTGCCGGACGAGTAAAGCATCAATGCGCCCGCACGCTCATCGTCGATGGGAAGGACAGGCATCGCCGCTTTTTCCTGCCGCCAGGAACGCCAGCCATCCAGAGGCTCTCCAGTCATGAACATTTCGATGCTTGGCAGATCGCCGGCGCGAAGGTTCGCGGTGCCTTCAATGTCTGCAGAGGAGAAGAACGCCTTGGCCCCGGAGTCCTGCAAAATATAGCGCGCCTCTTCGGCTGTAAGCTTCGTGGAAATCGGCGTGAAGTAGAGGCCTGCCCTGTCGCATGCGCAATAGATCTCGAACATCGCGGTTTCGTTGCCAAGCATGACGACGACACCGTCGCCAGCGGTCAGGCCCAGACTTCGTAGCAGATGCGCGGTCTGATTAGCGCTTTCTTCCAAATTCCTATAAGTCAGGGTCTCGCCGGTTTCCGCGATGATAACTGCGGGCTTGTCCGGGTTGCACCTTGCAAATACGAAAGGATGTAACATCGGTCTGTCTCCTAACACTATATTTTTACTACAGCAGGCCGAATTGCGCCGTTCCGGGGCCGCGATAAGTCATTGATGTCAGACCGACTGCCGAGGCTGAACAATCGCTCTCCCAACAACCGCGCCTGATGCCACTTTCGCCAGTGCCTCTGCCGCGCCATCAAGCTGAAACCGGGTCGAAATATGAGGCTGCAAACGCCCGCTAGCGTAGAGCGAGAACAGTTTGTCTGAAATGGACGCGCTTAGATCTGCATCCTTTTCATAGGCCTGCCGGATATCCACACCGACCAGGGAGGCACCTTTCAACAAAGCCAGGTTGGCTGGCAGAGCAGCTATGGTTCCAGCAGCAAAGCCGATGACAAGATGCCGACCACCCCAGGCCAATTTTCGAAAGGCTGCGACAGTCATCTCGCCGCCGACCGGATCGACGATCACATCGAAGCCGCGTCCACCATTTGCCTGCTTTGCTGCCTCGGCCCATTCGCCTGCACTATCGACCGCAGCCTTTGCGCCATGGTCCAGTGCCAGCGCCCTCTTTTCGTCAGAACTTGCCACTGCGACGACATGCGCCCCAAGCAGGGACGCAATTTGGACGGCGGCAAGCCCGATCGCGCCGGCGGCGCCAAGCACCAGCACCGTTTCCCCAGCCTTAAGACGACCCCTCTGTTCAAGAGCATAGAGTGCCGTTCCATAACTGACCATGAAAACAGCCGCCACCTCCATGGGCATGTCGGTTGGTATTGGGCGAGCCGCATTCGATGGCACAGTCGCGCTTTGGGCGAAGCCGCCGCCCATTCCGCTCACCGCGACCCGCTGCCCTACCCGCGTGGCATCCACCCCGTTGCCAACGGCAACAATGGTGCCGGAAAATTCGCTGCCCGGCACGAAAGGCAGCGACGGTTTCACCTGATAGCTTCCGCTTGCCAACAGCGCATCGACATAACTAGCGCCAGCGGAAGCTACCTTGACGCGCACATGGCCAGCAGGAATGGCTTCCATGGGATGGTCCACGATCGTTATGACAGGTGGCGCTCCCCATGTCTCTACGACGGCGGCGCGGTAGCTTTTGGATTCATTATTCATTTGCCCGGGACTCGCCGTTTGAGGGACTTGGCGCGGCGGGAGCTTGGCAGAAGCGGCTCCCGACGCGCCTTGAAGGGTTAAGCCCGTTCAAAACTTCCCGCGCAGCGTGATGCCGATCGTGCGCGGCGCTCCAACATAGCCACTGACGTCCGTGGCGACCTGGAATGGCGTCAAAAGATGATTGGTAATGTAGCGCTTATCGAACAGATTCTGCGCCCATAGCTCGATCTGCGCCCTGTCATCGAGTGTTTTAAGTCCGATGTTCGCATTCACCAGAGCCATCGCACCTTCTTCGAAGTTGTTGGACGTCGCAGTGTACACCCTTCCAGTATATTGCACTTGAACGCGTCCGGTCAGCGCCAAAGCGTTCGACACCGGCGTGTCCAGGTTCAAGCCAGTATTGAAAGTCCATTTTGGTGCTACCGCGAAGCGACGGCCGCTGAGTATTGGCCCCAACTCCGCTGCTTCGCCAAATTTGGCAGTCGGGAGCCAAGAGGCGGACAGGTCGAACCGGACGGCGGAACTGATTTGCAGCTGGTTTTCCAACTCGATGCCAGCCGTCTTGGCCTTGGGCGCGTTCAGGGTCTGAAATGCCAGGCCTAAAAACTGCGCAACTTGCAGATCTGTTATGGAGTTGTAAAAACCGGCAATATTTGTCCGGGCGCGACCATCCAGCCACTGGAGCTTCATACCGACTTCATAGGCATCGATCTTTTCGGGCCGATAGCGGGGGTCGAGCGGCACACCACCGGGCGTCTCGGCCGGGTTGTTCGCCCGCGCGCCAGCGGCATTCTGGTCAAGCGCCACGCCGCCGGCTTTAAATCCGCGATTATAGCTTGCATAGGTCATGACCCCATCGACCGGCCGGAATTGAACTGCCAATGTGCCGCTGAGCGCCTTGTCACGCTGCGTCGCATCATAAGCGGGCCCCGGATAGGACCCTAACCGGCGGAAAAGTTCCAATGGATCCGGGCTGTAATAGGTATAGCGGAAATTCAGGCGCTTGCGTTCCCACGAATAGCGGGCGCCGACGATCACGTTGAATTTGTCGCCTAGCGCGAAATCCCAGTGCGTAAACAGCGCGATAGAGCGATTTCGACCTTCGTAGAATTCATCGCTATTGTGGCCCGGCCTGGCGTTGACCGCGAAGCCTGCCGGCAGCCTGTTCTCCCAAAAGGCCTGCGCATCGACGCCAAGGTCGTTTCCGCGTGTGACAATGATTTTTTCATCGGAAAAGAATCCGCCTACCACGACGTCGGCATTTAGCGGTTCCACTTTAACGTTATAGGTGAGTTCCTGAGAGAAAAACTGGCTGTCGAACTTCTGGTAAAAAGACAGAATGTCTGCCGCACTATAGTCGGCATCCTGTTCAGTGCTATCGACAATATATTTGCGCAGGCCCGTAACCGAATGCAGTGTGCCGGGCCCGAGCTCCCAATCGACCAGAGCGGCGGCGCCGTAATCCTCGGTCAGTTGCCCTGAAGGCTTGCTCGACGATCCTTCATAGTCGTCGGGATTTTTTGACGGGACGCGCAAGCCCTTGGAGAGGATGAGCTGATCGGTGAAGGCCCGCGTGGGTCCGCCTTGCACCAGGACCGCACCAAAGCAGCAGGACGTGCGGTCATGAGCATAGTCAGCGATGAGGCGGACCGTTACGTCCCCCCGTTCGGCTAGAAACTGCGCCTTGATCGCCTGCGTATTGAAGCCCTGATAAGTCCTGTCCGAGTTCACATCCTCGATGAAGCCATCCCGCTTGGTCGATACCGCCGCCACGCGGAACGCTGCATCATCGCCCACGGGAAGGGTCACCGCACCGCGGATCACGTAATAATTATAGTTTCCGTAAGTCGCTTCGCCCGAAGCCTCGAAGGCGTTCAGGGCCGGCGCCTTGCTCGTCATCAGCAATGCGCCTGCCGACGTGTTCTTGCCAAACAGGGTGCCCTGCGGACCACGCAGGATTTGGAGATTGTCGATATCAAGAAAGGTTTGAAGCGCCTGGCCGGCGCGGGTTCTATACACACCGTCGATGAACACGCCCACCGCGCCTTCAAAGCTGCGGCCCGTTCCTGCCGTACCGATGCCGCGGATTTGAATGTTAGTGGAAGTGGAGGGATTGGAGGTCGTGCGGACGGTCACACTGGGCGAGAGATTTCCAAGATTCTCTGCGTTCAAGACCCGCGCTTCGGCCAGCTGCTCTCCATTCACCGCGGTCACGGAAACCGGCACATTCTGCAGATTTTCCGACCGACGCTGTGCCGTAACGATAATGTCGCCCAGCTTAGCCGGATCGGCGCTTTCCTGAGGCGCCTCCTGCGCCTGGAGCGACATCGGCATCAGCGCGATACCTGCCATTAAAAGATAATATGTCTTCGTCATCCTCATTCCCCTTTATTGATTATTGATTGTCCTATTTTTATAATGAACGACCGATCACTTCCTTCATTATCTCTGAAGTTCCGCCATATATTCTCTGTACTCTTGCATCTTTCCAGAGACGAGCGATCGGATATTCGTTCATATATCCTGCTCCACCATGGAGCTGGAGAGCCATGTCCACGATTTTCCACTGGAGCTCGGCGTGAAACAGCTTTGCCGCTGCGCCCTCCGTGCCGGTCAATTGGCCTGACATCTGACGCAACAGCGCCCAGTCAAGGTGAGCCCAGCCAGCCTGTAGATTGGCTGCCGCCTCGGCGAGTTGAAAGCGCGTATTCTGGAAATCGAATACCGTTTTGCCGAAGGCCTTTCGATCCTTCGTGAAACGCACCGCCTCGTCGAAAGCTCGTTGCGCGCCGGCCTGGGCGCCCACAGCGATGATCAGGCGTTCCTGCGACAGTTGCGACATGAGGTATCGGAAGCCCGCATTTTCCTCGCCGAGAAGATTGCTGACCGGCACGGTCACAGCGTCGAAGAACAGTTCAGACGTATCAGCACAGGATTGTCCGATCTTGTCGAGGTTCCGGCCTCTCTTAAACCCGGGGCGATCCGCTTCCACCAGGATGAGGCTGGTGCCGCGAGCGCCGGCGGACGAGTCCGTTTTCGCAACGACCAAAACGAGGTCGCAATGCTGGCCATTGGTAATGTAGGTCTTGCTGCCGCTTATCACATAGGCGTCGCCCTCTTTACGTGCCGTAGTCCGGACGCTTTGGAGGTCTGATCCCGCACCGGGCTCCGTCATGGCAATCGCCGTGATGGTCTCCCCTGCTGCCATCTTGGGCAACCACTTCTGCTTTTGCTCCTCCGAGCCGTAGTGGAGCAGATAGCCGGACACGATGTCGTTTTGGATGCCAAACCCCAGGGTGGCGCCCGCGTAGGACAATTCCTCCGCCATGACGGCGTTGAAGCCAAAGTCTAGGCCCACACCACCATAGGCTTCAGGAACTTGCGGACATAAAAGGCCCAGCGCGCCGGCCGTGGCCCAAATTTCCCGACCTACGATGCCGTCCTGTTCCCACTTGTCGAGAAAGGGTTCGACATCGCGCTGGATGAAGCGACGAACGGTTTCGCGGAACTGATGATGATCCGCGTTGAAGGCGATACGACGACTATAATCGAGCATGTGCTACTCACAGATAAAAAAGGTCAGACCACCCCTGTCGCAAGCAAGGCGTCGATCCGGTTTTGATTGAGACCAAAGCTGCGCAGGGTGTCGGCAACATTGCCGACGCGTCGGGGATCAGGGTGCAAGGCCGGCGTATGGCCGAAGCGCGGAGCGGGCGCCGGTTGGTCAACGCCGTCCACTTTGACCATGGTGCCGCGGGCCGCGACATGGGGATGTTCTGGAACCTCGCTCAGGGTTAAGACGGGCGCATAGCACGCGTCTTCATTCTCCAAGAGACCCGACCATTCGGACCTCGTTTTGGCCTTGAAGAGGTGAGCTAGTTTGGCCTTCAATGCCGGCCAGGCTTCGCGATCCCATTGCTCATCGAACGAGGGATCAGCGTCGAGACCGCATTTGCGCCGAAGGGTCGCATAAAATTGCGGTTCGATCGCCCCGACGGAAACAAAGCCCCCATCCGCGGTCTCATACACTTCATAGAAAGGGGCGCCTGTGTCGAGCGCGTTGGTGCCACGCTCGTCATTCCATACGCCCGCTCCGCGCAACCCCCATATCATACTCGCGAGCAGCGCTGACCCATCTATCATCGCGCAATCGATAACCTGCCCGACGCCGCTGATTTGGGCCCGCAGCAAACCCGCGACCATGCCGAACGCCAGAAGCATGCCGCCTCCGCCAAAGTCTCCCAGCATGTTGGCCGGCGGCGTCGGCTTGTCACCCGCGCGGCCACAGATATGAAGCGCGCCGGCGAGGGCGATGTAATTAATGTCATGTCCAGCGCGCAGCGCATAGGGCCCCTCCTGCCCCCAACCTGTCATGCGCCCGCACACGAGCCGCGGGTTGCGCTCCAGCAGCATCTGAGGATCCAGACCAAGACGCTCCATGACTCCAGGCCGGAAGCCCTCGATCAGGCCATCGGTCGTGGCGAGGAGGTCCATGACCATGTCGACGCCGCCCTTGCGTTTGATATCGACATATAAAGTGGTGCGTGAACGCGAAAGAATGTCAGCAGCGGCGGGTGTTCCGTCGTCACTGCCAGGGCGCGCGATTCGGACGACCTCAGCACCATGGTCTGCAAGCATCATTGCCGCGAAAGGTGCTGGGCCGATACCGGCCATCTCCACGATTTTCAGGCCTGCCAATGCACCAGCCATCCGACTCTCCTGTTTGAACAATCAATATACCATCGGACGACGATTGCAAGTTGGTTGAGCGACCAATCAACTTATGCTAGCCGACGGATTGCCAATTCGGAGATACGGGTGCTCATGACCGGTTTCAGGACGTTCACGATGGAGAATACGCCCGTTTTCCAGCTCGATTCGGCTCCCACGTTGAATGCGTTCACGCGTGAGATGCTGGATGGCCTGACGGCGTTCGTTGATGACGCCGAAGCGAATGATTCAGCGGTGGCGGTAATCACGAGCGTTGGAGATCACGCGTTCTCGGCCGGTACGGATCTTCGTGAATCATCAACTTTGACGACAACCGAAAATATACGAAAAACCGATCTGGCCCGGTCACTCTTTTTCCGCATCCACAAATCACCTGTGGTCTTCATAGCAGCGATCAACGGGCTCGCTTTTGGAGGCGGCTTTGAACTTGCATTAGCCTGCCATCTTCGTGTCGCAGCCGCTCATTCGCGTTTCGCGTTGCCGGAGATCAAGCTCGCGCTTCTGCCTGCCTATGGCGGGACGCAGATGCTGCCGGCCCTGATCGGCAAGGCAGCGGCCCTGGACCTGATGCTCACGGGCCGGACGCTGACGGTTGGTGAGGCCGACACAATGGGCCTCGTTAGCCGGATCGCGCCGGACGCCGATCAGGCGCGGGACATGGCTTACGCCTTGTCTGCAGAGATTGAGGGACATGGCCGAACCGCGGTGCATCAACTGCGCCGCGCCATCGACTGCGCCGGACCCGACGTGACCGCCGCAGGATTGGCGGTCGAAAAGGATGCAGTGACGGCGGCAGGTGCGTCTCCCGACGCGGCTGAAGGCATCAGGGCCTTTCTCGACAAGAGAAAACCCGAATTCGGGCGTCCCCCCGTCTAGGCTGCCTTCGCATCAATTGGGCTGCTCGAATGTCAAAATAACAGGAAGCGTATCGAATGAAGGAAGCATGGATCATAGACGCCGCCCGATCGCCAAGAGGCATTGGCCGGGTTGGTAAAGGCAGCTTGGTCGGCATCCATCCCCAACGCATCCTCGCTCAGCTTCTTGAAGCGCTGACGACACGAACCGGCATGGACCGCAAACATATCGATGATGTCATCATTGCGTGTGGGACCCAATTTGGCGAGCAGGGATATTGCATCGCCCGCATGGCGGCGCTGGATGGCGGTCTCGACGCCTCTGTTCCAGGCCTGACCGTCGATCGCTTCTGCGGAGGCGGGTTGAGCGCCGTAAGTTTGGCCGCCATGGCAATTCTCTCGGGCCAGCAGCAATGCGTGATCGCCGGGGGCGTGGAATCCATGTCGCACAGCTCGACCTTGCCGGCACGCGGCCTGGTAGATTCAGGAAATTTGCATCTGCGCGCCATTCATCCGCAGCCGCACCAAGGCATATGCGCTGACCTCATCGCGACACTGGAAGGCATTAGCCGCGTAGACGTGGATCAGTACGCCTGTTCCAGCCAGCAGCGGGCAGCGGCTGCGATCGAGAATAACTGGTTTGCGCGTTCGATCGTGCCCATCCATGCTGATGATGACCGTCTGGCGCTTTCCCGCGACGAATATCCCCGGCCCTCCACCACGCTGGAGGGGCTGGCCACGTTGAAGCCGGCTTTCGCTGCGTTATACGACGCCTCGTTTGACCATACGGGTGAAACCATGCGGGATTTGGTGGAGCGACGATATTCGGGCGTCGAGATTCACCATGTGCATCATGCCGGGAATAGTTCCGGGGTTGTGGACGGGGCAGCGGCCGTCCTTGTGGTCAGCCCAGATTACGCGAAGGCTCACGGATTGAGGCCACGCGCGCGCATCCGGGCGATGACGACCGTTGGAGTCGATCCGACCTTGATGCTCAATGGACCTGTTCCTGCCACGCAGCGGGTATTGGCGAACGCTGGCATGGCGCTCAAAGACATTGATCTCTTCGAAGTAAACGAAGCCTTCGCTGTCGTTCCGCTCAAATTCATGCGGGATCTCAACATCGATCCAGCGCAGGTCAATGTGAACGGCGGGGCGATAGCGCTCGGCCATCCGATCGGGGCGACCGGAGCCATGCTGGTTGGAACGATGCTGGACGAACTGGAACGTCGAGATGAATCGACGGGCCTGATCACCCTCTGCGCTGCGGGTGGCATGGCTCCGGCCATGATCATCGACCGGATATGACGATCATGCACATCAACGCAGTCACGTCTTATGAGGTTGATGGGCCAATCGCATCGATCATCATAGATTCGCCGCCAGTCAACACTCTGTCCGCGGACGTTCGCAGCGGTTTATTTGGCGCATTTTCAAGGGCCGCGTCCGACGATGCGATCGATGCCGTTATTTTGGCTTGCGCGGGCCGCACGTTCATAGCGGGCGCAGAGATTACGGAATTCGGCCAGCAGAAAGAGGCACCTTCGCTGGAAAAAATTCAGGACTTGATCCAGAAATCCCGCAAGCCGGTCATCGCTGCGATCCACGGGACTGCCCTTGGCGGCGGCCTGGAACTGGCGCTGGTTTGCCACTATCGCGTCGCTACACACGACGCGCGCGTCGGTCTGCCAGAAGTCAAGTTGGGGCTGGTGCCTGGCGCTGGGGGAACGCAGCGTCTGCCCCGCATTATCGGTATCGCGGCGGCGCTGGACCTTCTCGTCAGCGGCCGTTCGATCGGGGCGGAAGAAGCACGGTCCTTGGGTCTGGTAGACTTGGTCGTCCAGGAAGGACCGTTGCTACCAGCTGCAAAGACGTTCGCGCACCATATTGCATCCAGACCGGCTGGAAAGTCTCAAACGCGCGATCGGGCGAGAGAAGAGTATCTCTTCGATCCCAGCGTTTTCCAGAGTTTCGAGAAGGAGAATATGGAAACCTTCAGAGGCTATCTGGCGCCGCAGGCCATCCTCCGATGTGTCGAAGCGGCAGCGTCGCTGCCGTTGGAAGCGGGGCTTGAAAAGGAAAGGCGCGAGTTTGAGCTGCTGGTCCAGAGTCCTCACTCTTTGGCGCTGCGCCATCTTTTCTTCGCTGACCGGCAAGCGTTCAAACTTCCATTCCAGGTTTCCAGCCCGGATAAGCTGGCGCCGGCCATTACGCTGCTTGGCGCCGTCGATGCTATACCGGATCAATTGCCCTCACCCTTCAAAGCGGCGATTACCAGAGCTGGTCTGACGCTTACATCTGCCGTGACAGACGACAGCTATCTGCTATGCATGGGTACGGATGTCGAAGCAGCGCTTATGCGCCACAAACCTACGGCGCAGCAGCCCCTGTTTGTTCTCGCCCCGGAGGCAAACGAGAACTTCCCTGTCCTGCTTAACGAAAACTCCGATGCTTTGTTCGGGCTTGTTCCACTTGAGCGGAACGGCGCGTTAACTTTTATCGAAATAATCGCAGCCAGAGGGACTGCATCCGTCGGCGCGGCGCATGCCATGAACTTCGCCAAAACCCTGGGAGTTCAAGCGATTTTCACGCAGGCAGACGGCGTATCCATAGCCGAAAACCAACGACGCGCTTTCCTCGACGCCGTTCAGCAGCATGGCGATCAGCAGAACACGAAGCCTTCATTGAGCCAGACGACCGCATCGGACGCATTGCTGGCGTTCGGATTTTCCCCCACGTTCTGCAACCAAACGGCGCTGACCGCCAGCACAAACGCTCCCGGTTCTGACATCGAAGACGCCCTGTCGCGGCTGGCAGAGAACGGACAGGCCTTGGCCGACCGGGGGGACATCGCACGATTGACCGATCTCGACGTCCTGTGGACTTCCGGCTTGGGCTGGCCCCGATATCGGGGTGGCCCCCAATTCTGGCACAGGCATAAATCCGCCTTCGAAAAATTCGAAGCCGGTCATTAAATGCTCGTTCTACCGCATGCCATCGGAAGGGTTTAATTCTTGGCAGCAGGCGCAATGCTCGAAATGCTTCGTGAAGCCTTATGAGGACAAGGCGCGACCCCTTCTGATGACTCAGTTCGCTTTGGTTCTGGCCGGTCTTGATCGCCATCATGCGGCAATCACCATGATGAAGGAATAGGAGTAGAAAGGTGACACAGGAAGATGACGGCCGCTTGGATGTGACAACCGCAATGGCCCGCCGCAGGTCCACGCGCGCCTTTGCCTCCACGCCGGTCGAAGACAGCTTGCTGAAACATATTGTCTATACCGCGCTAGACTCTCCGTCGGGGGGCAATCTCCAGCCTTGGCACGTCTATGTCATGACAGGCCAGGCCCTGGACGGTTTTTGCAAAGCAGTCGCCACACGCCCGTCTTCCCAGCAGCAAAGCTCAGCATACCCGGCATATCCCGCCAATCTCTGGGAGCCGTACAGAAGTCGACGATTTGAAAATGGAGAAGCTCTTTACGACGCAATCGGGATTGAACGAGACGATAAAAAAGGTCGGTTGCGCCAAGCGGCGAAGAACTTCAATTTTTTCGGTGCCCCTGTGGGAATCTTGTTGGCCATCGAATCCCGGATGGGGCATTCGCAATGGCTCGACATGGGAATCTTGATGCAGAGCATCATGCTCCTTGCGGTCGAGCAAGGGCTGGCCACCTGTCCCCAAGCATCTTGGTCTCACCAGTCAGATGCGGTGAAAGACATATTGAACTTGCAAGGCGATCTGCAAATCATTGGCGGCATCGCGATGGGGTATGCAGACCCACAAGACAGCATCAACAACTGGTGCACCTCCCGCGCCAAGCCCGATTGCGTCACATTTCTGTAATCATTGCTTCCAGCCGGGGCCGATCTGCCCCTGATATCTAAAGGTCGGCAATGACGGGCTCTTGGCCAACCACCTTCAGCCCGTAGCCCGACAAAGCCACCAGCGTGCGCTTTGCATTGGTCAGCAGGATCATCTCCTCGATACCCAGTTCGGACAGGATCATCGCTCCCACCCCATAATCCCGCAATTGTTCGATATCGGTAGCCGAGAGGGTCCCGGCACGAGCACGAAGCGCCATGGAAAACCGGTCATTTCTCACTCGATTGACAGCGATGATTACGCCGCTGCCCCGCTCGTTGATGATCTCCATTGATCTACGCAGGACGCCTGCGCCTTCGCCCTCGGCGCCGAATATATCCATCAATGTGGAAATCGCATGCATCCGCACCAGTGTCGGCCTACTCGGGTCTATATCCCCTTTTACCAGCGCGATCTGCTCCGTGCCCGTGGCGCGATTCCGAAAGGTGATCGCCGTCCACTCGCCGCCCCAGTTGCTCCTGAACGTGACCTGGGCGGCACGCTCCACTACATGGTCGTGCCGCCTGCGGTACGCAATCAGGTCCCGCAACGCGACGATCTTTAGCTGATGATCACGCGCAAGTGCCGACAACTCCGTCGGCGTTGCGATGGCCCCTTCACTCCCGATGATCTGGCAGATGACTGCTGACGGGTTAAGCCCCGCCAATCTTGCCAGATCGACGCCAGCTTCGGCATGACCAGCGCGGACGAGTACGCCACCGTCGCGGGTGATGATCGGAAATACATGACCTGGCGTTACGATATCATCCTTGCTGCTCGATGTATTGATCGCAACGGCTATCGTGCGCGCCCGATCGGCCGCCGAAATGCCTGTCGATACGCCGTGCCTAGCTTCGATGGAGGTAGTAAATGCCTGTCCGTCTTGTTGCTCAGTTCCCGTGCCGAGCAGGTCGAGATCCAGTTCCCGCGCGCGACCAGCCGTGATTGCCAGACAGATAAGACCCTTGCCAAACCGCGCCATGAAGTTGATCACGTCCGGCGTGGCCATTTGGGCCGGAATGATCAAACTGCCCAACTCGTGGCCAGCATTATCATCCACAACGATCAGCATTCGGCCGTTTCGGGCCTCGTCGATCGCCACCTCGGCCGAAGCCAGGCCTTCATATTGTAGTGCGTTCATATATGCCAACGGCCTGTCACTGAGTTGGTGGGTCGTTCGATATCCACGTCCTTGTCCGGAAATGCCGATGCCCCGCCTGAGGCTTCCATAGGCCACCTGACCAATTCGGCAGGAAGGCTGGCGGCCGTCGCCCGACCGCCAGCCTTCCTGTGCTTCTCCTGTTTAGAAGCGGTATCCTACCCGAGCGCCAAAGGTTCTCAGAGGATAGATCTCACCGGCGGCAAAGCCGCCCATATTTGTAAGCGGTCGAGAACCCCCACATTTTCAAGCGCGCACTGATTGGTAATTTCGCCTGCATGGACGGCGAGGTGATCGATGGGTGAGGAAACAGATTTCG
>NZOF01000108.1 GCA_002695185.1 Erythrobacter sp. | reverse complement strand
GGCGCCATCGTCAACCTGTCGTCCGATTCGGGGTTGCGCGGCACGAAGATGCTCGCCGCCTATTCGGCCGCCAAGCATGCGGTGAACGGCCTCACCAAGTCCGCCGCGCTCGAAGCGGTGGGCGACGGCATCCGCGTCAACGCGGTCTGCCCCGGCGCGGTCGACACCGAGGGGCTGAAGGAATCGCTCGGCTCCGGGCTCGATCTCAAGGGCGCGCGCACGGTGCCGATGGAGCGCAACGCGACGCCCGCCGAGGTGGCCGAGGCGGTGGCGTTCCTGCTCTCGGACGCGGCCACCTATTGCACGGGGATGTGCATGCCGGTCGATGGCGGCATCGGCGCCTGACAGCAACGCATCGAACCCCTGAGGATATCTTGCGGACCGGGAGGTTTCACATGAGCGAATACGGTATGGCCGAATACGACGTCGCGATCATCGGCGCCGGGCACAATGCGCTGACCAGCGCCTGCTATCTGGCGAAGGCCGGCAAGAAGGTGGTGGTGCTCGAAAGGCGTCCCGTCATCGGCGGGGCCGCCTGCACCGAGGAGATGTTCGGCGGGTACAAGGTCGATATCGGCTCGTCGATCCACGTGCTGTTCCCCACCACCGGCATCTGCGAGGATCTCGGGCTGAAGAAGCACGGCCTCGACTATGTCGAGCTCGACCCGTGGGGCTTCTACCCGGTCAAGGGAACCGACAGGGCGATCACCTTCTACCGCAGCCTCGACAGGACCTGCGAGAGCATCGCCGCGATCAGCCCGCGCGATGCCGAGACCTATCGCGATTTCATGACCACCTGGGGCGATGTGCAGCGGCTGATGTGGCCGGCCATGTCGAAGCCCCCGGCGATGGGGCAGACGATCGGGTCGGTGGTCAAGGCGGCGTTCGGCAGGCCGTCGGCGGTGCGAACCGCGCTGAAATCGGACGATCTGGTGCGCCAGGTGCTGATCGATTCCACCCGCCTGCTCGAGGAATTGTTCGAGAGCGAGGAATTGAAGGCCGCGCTGGTCTGGCTCGGCGCGCAGAACGGGCCGCATCCCGACACCGCATCGAGCGCGACGATCCTGGGCCATTACGGGATGATCCACGATGACGGCGCCTGGCGCGCCATCGGTGGATCGGGCATGGTTTCGGTGGCGCTGGGCCGGGCGTTCGAATCCTTCGGCGGCACGATCCTCACCGAGGCCGAGGTCGAGCGCGTGGGCAGGACCGGCGACGGCTTCGAGGTGCAGGCCGGCGACAAGACCGTCACCGCGGACAACGTGCTGTTCGGCTGCCATGTGCAGACAGCGCTGCTGAAGCTGCTCGACCGCGACCTGGTCGACGCCAGCCTCGTGCGCCGGCTCGAGGCACTCAAGGTGATGAACGGCTCGGGCTTCATGATCCGCCAGGCAGTGTCCGAACTGCCCGCCTATGCCGGACAGACGCTCGGCGAGAACGGCGTGGGCGAATGCCATCACGGCATGCAGCTTCTGTGCCCCACGGTCGAGACGCTCACCCGCTCGATGAACCTGGGCCGCGCCGGACGCACGCCCGACGTGCCGCCGGTGATGCAGATGAGCTTCACCGCGGTCGACCCCTCGCTCGCGCCCGAGGGCAAGCACCTGCTCTACAGCTGGTCCTCCTACCACCCCTACCACCTCGACGGAGAGAACTGGGACGACATCGCCGAGCGCGAGGCGGACAAGATCTGGGACGTGGTGTGCGAATACACGCCCAACATGAAGGGCAAGCTGATCAATCGCCACATCCAGAGCCCGCTCGATATCGAACGCGTCATCGGCATGGTCCAGGGCGACGTCACGCATCTGGAAATGAGCATGGACCAGATGTTCTCCTTCCGCCCGCTGCCCGATCTTTCCGGCTACAAGACCCCGATCGACGGCGTCTATCTGACCGGCGCGAGCACGCATCCGGGCGGCGGCGTATGGGGCGCGAGCGGGCGCAGCGCCGCCGAGGTGATGCTCAAGCATATCTGAACGCAAACGATTCATCGCGTGCGGCCCATGGGCACACCCCGCGATGCCGGAAGCCGTCCGGGCGCGCCCCGCCGTCCCGCTGCCGTCCCGCTTTGGCCCAGGCGGCCATTCGACAGAGCGTGACGAACGCGGGCATGGCGAACGCGGGCGCGGCAGGGCGGGCATGGCAGGACGGGCATGGCGAACGCGGGCAGGATCATGTAATCACCCAAAGCATGGCGAGGGCTGACGACATGCCGCATTCGACCTCAGCTCCTGACGCAAACTTCGACGCGAACAGGCCTGCTGCAACCGCCCGGCCGGCCGCCGGCCCTTCGTCGCTCGCACAGGCGCTGTCCGAAAGGCTGGCGCGGCATCCCGGCCTGACCGGCACGGCCCTGCTGCGCGACGGGATGGATGCCTTCGCCATTCGCGCGCTGCTGATGCGGGCGGCCGAACGCACGCTCGATGTCCAGTATTACATCTGGCACGACGACCTGACCGGCACGCTTCTGCTGGAGGAATTGCGCGAAGCCGCCGATCGCGGCGTGTGCGTGCGGCTTCTGCTGGACGACAACGGCATCGCCGGTCTCGACGACGTGCTGCGCTCGCTCGCGGAGCATCCGAACATCGACGTCCGGCTGTTCAACCCGTTCCGCCACCGGCGGTTCAAGCCCCTCGACTTTCTGTTCGACTTCTCGCGGGCCAACCGACGGATGCATTCGAAGAGTTTCACTGCGGACGGCCAGGTCACGATCGTGGGCGGGCGCAATGTTGGCGACGAGTACTTCGCAGCTCGCGAAGGAGGCCTGTTCGCCGATCTGGACGCCATGTGCATCGGCCCTGTGGTCGATCAGGTCGCCGCCTGTTTCGAGGCATTCTGGACCTCGGGCAGCGCCCGTGACATTCGCGCGCTCGTTCGCGCGCCCGCGCCCGGGGTCGAAGCGTCGCTCGCGGAACGCCGGCGCCGGCGCCTCGCCGGCGAGCGAGCGCAATCCTACCGTGACGCAGTGCGCGAATTGCCGTTCATCCACGAGATCGAAGCGCAAAAGCTCGCGTTCACATGGGCTCGGGTCGAGCTGGTGAGCGATGCGCCGGAAAAGGTGCTGGCCAGCGGTTCGGGCGAGCCGAAGATGGTCGATGCGCTGGTCGACGTCATCGGCGAGCCGGACAGCGAGCTGCTCATCGTCTCGGGCTACTTCGTGCCGACCGCCGCCGGCGCCGATGCCTTCGCCCGCATGGCACGACAGGGCCTCGACATACGGGTGCTCACCAATTCCTACGCCTCGACCGATGTCGGCGTGGTCCATGCCGGCTACATCCGCTACCGCAAGCAACTCGTCGAGGCGGGCGTGCGATTGTACGAGATGCCCAGCCCCGGCGACGCCCCGAAAACAGCGCGCAAATTCGTTCGCGCCGGATCGCGCAAGGCCTTGGGCCGCCCGGGCTCCACCCTTCACGCCAAGGCGTTCACGGTCGACGGCAAACGCCTGTTCGTCGGCTCGTTCAATTTCGATCCCCGGTCGGTGTCCCTCAATACCGAACTGGGCATCGTGATCGCGAGCGAGGACCTGGCCGAGGCCATGCGCGCGGCGTTCGACGATGCGATCGGCGCGGGCACCTACCGTCTTGTCGTCGCCGACGATGGCGGTCTGGGATGGATCGACCAGCGCGACGACGATCCGGCCGTCGAGCGAACCGAGCCGGGGACGAGCATCTGGTCGCGCGGCATCGTGCGGGTCCTCGCCAGACTGCCGATCGAATGGTTGCTGTAACGCACTGCCCGACGCGCGGTATGTCCGCAAACCAGTTCGCCACGGTGCCGGCCCGCCGGGCAGGCGTCCGGCCCATCTGGCGGAACGTGCCGGGACAGGCGCTCAGGGACAGGCGCCCAGGAACAGGCGCTCGGGGACAGGCACGCCAACGGCATGACCGGTGGCGCCGGACGGCCTGCATCGTTCAGCCCGAACCGGCCGTCCGCCGCCGGTTTTTGCGATCAGTAAGTCCAGACGTCGAACGCGTGGGTCACCGGCTGGGAGACGGTCACCGTGGCGCCGCTCATGTCGAGCATCGCGACGGGGATGCGTCTCGTGTCCTCGTCGAACAGGCTGTCGGCGTCCATCTCGACCACCAGGGCGGTGAGCGCTCCGGTATCGAGGACATAGCGTGGAAGGTACGCCAGACAACGCTAAGGGAGAACAGTATAGGAACGGCGGTGTGATGGCGGTCAACGGCGGAGATCGATGATGCCCAGCTCTTGCCACATCCACGTAAAATCATAAGAGGCCATCGGATCGCTCGCACCGGTTTTTGCCGAACCATTCTCCATATATTTGAGCCAATCGGCCACTTTCGTCCGACCCGCCTTCGTGTGGGCCAGAGCGCGCGGCGTCTTGTTGCCCAGCGCGGGCACCGCTTCATCAAGCGTTTTGGTATATTCGCGTGTCAGCATCTCATGAACGATGCGCTCCATTTCGCCCGGCGGGATATCGAGCGGCTCGTCCTTCGGAGTACGGGCGGCGTCATCGGCCATGAATTGGGCCAGAGTCCGGATTTCGGTCATGGGTGTGCCCACGCAATCACCAAGCCATTCGCCTACTTGCGCAATCGCTTGCTCTGCGCGTGCGGCGCTGTTGACCTCAACGATTAGTTTGCGTCCGGCCAACTCGACATTGGCACGAACAGGTGTGCCATCATCCATGGTGGTGACGAAAGCTTGCCCGCCTTTGGCCGATCGTGATTTCCTATTCTTTGCCAACGGCGCCAGCCAGTTCCAGAACGTGTCGCTCGCAGGTTCCAGCCATTGTGCCGCGTTCAGCCTGCGCACCACGCTCTTGCCGATCACGCCCTTCGCCAGGGGAAACACGATACGGTGGAACACAAGATCATCGCCATCGGCGTTAACCATATCTGGCATGCTGCCAGGCATGGCCTTGCCCAGACAATCTAGCAGCCACATATTCGTGAACATCGGTCCCGATGCGCGCAGGAGCGCGTCGGGACCAGACCGGTCCATCCCGGCAGTGTCCTGTGTTTCGTCTGCAAGGCGGGAGAATGCGTCGATCACTTGCAAGGCACCCTCTGCGCTGAACGGCAACAGCGCTCCGGAAATGCCATAACGACCGTTCACGTCGAGGACCCTTGCGCCGATTTTGTCCCAGTTGACCAGCGTCTGGGTCGCGCTGTGTTCGCGCACCGTCACCGGAGCAACGTCGCGCAGCAGATCGCGTAAGGTCATCGACTGGCCGGGAACGACCTCGCTGACTTCGTAGAGCGACATGACCGTATCGCGCAGCGCCCGCATATAGGCTTTGTTCGGAGCCTTCTCGTTCCAGCCCCGGCGCTTGAGATAGTCATCGACCAGATTACGACCGTCAGGTTCCAGTTCCTGCGCCAGCAGATCCTCAAACGCGCAGCCCCATAGCGGCCCTTGCCAGTGATCGCCGATTATCTCGAACATGGCCTCGGGCTCAAGGCCCGTCGCCTCGCATGCCGGCTCGAGATGCGCGGACAGCATCTCGGCGAGTGCCTCATCCCACGGCGCGCGATCCGCATATTTCATCAGCCCGGAAAGGTCGTGAGCGGGTTTCAATCTGGACATTCAGATGGGCCTTTCTACTCCGAGGCGGCGCATTTCTCGATATATGGTCGATCGGCCGATGCCGAGTTGTCGCGCTGCCTCTGTCGGCGAGATGCTCGCCTCGACAAGTTTGATGGCGGCATGGACTTTGGCCATGTCGAGCGGCTGACGGCCCGGCTGCTTGCCCTTGGCACGGGCGGCGGCAATGCCGTCCTTGGTGCGCTCGGAGATCAGCCGCCGCTCGAATGGGCGATGGCCCCGAACACGTGGAAGATGAGTTCGCCGGCGGCCGACAATGTGTCGATCTTTTCCTCAAGGCTCAGGAGCGCGATGCCTTGGCCGCGCAGCGTCTCGACCGTCGAGAGCAATTCGGCCAGCGAGCGCCCGAGCCGATCGAGGCGGACCACCGCCAGCGTGTCGCTCTTTCGAGCGTAGGCGATCAACTCAGCCAGACCGGGCCGCTCCATGCTCTTGCCCGACATGACGTCGGTGAACACCTTGATGGCGCCGGCGTTCTCCAGACGCATGGTCTGCCCCGCCACGTCCTGATCGCCGGTACTGACACGGGCATAGCCCAGAATATCGCCCATGCCGCGCGTCTCCCAACGGTCGTTCTGTGGACGCTCTTAAGGGCGACCGCTTCGCCCCATCCCCTATCCGTCCACATACTGTGTCTCTTTACTGATGGCTGTCCATAGTCGCAAATGACCCTTTGTGGACGGGGATCGGCATGACGAAGCGCAAGCATCAACTCCTGACCGAAAGCGAGCGCGATCAGATCCTCGCTATCCCGACCAACCGCGACCATCTGGCCCGGCTCTATAGCTTCGAGCCTTCGGACATCGAAATCATCGGTGCGCGACGTGAGCGACGGAACCAGTTAGGCGTTGCGCTGCAACTCGCCCTTTTGCGGCATCCCGGCGTCGCACTCGCGCAGTTGATGCGCAACAGGGGAGCCATACCCCATGCTCTCGCCGCCTTCGTCGCGGAGCAACTTGGCCTGCGTGTAAGCGATCTGGCCGACTATGCGGCGCGGGACCAGACAATGACGGACCATGCTCGCGAGCTGGCGATGCGTTTGGGCCTTCGGGGGCCGACCCGTGCCGATATTCCCTTCATGATCGAAGCGGCCGAGAAAACGGCGTGGGCGACCGACAAGGGGATGACGATCGCGAACGGTGTCATCACCGCCCTTCGCGAGGCCCGGATCCTGTTGCCCTCCATCTCCACTATCGAACGCGCCAGCAGCGCGGGACGCGCGCGTGCCCGTAAGAAAGCTGCCTACGCCCTGATCGCCGATCTCAGCGCCGAACAGGTCCACGCCCTCGATCGGCTTTTCAATGACGCCGGCGGCATGAGTCATCTCGCCTTGCTCAAGACCATCCCCGTCGCGGCCAGGCCCGATCACATCCGCCAGATTCTCGACCGCCTCAGACAGGTGCGAAAGATCGGCATTTCTCCGGACGTGGCTGGCCGCATCCATGTGGACCGCTTTCGGCAATATGTCAGGGAAGGCCGCGCTTCGCCTGCCTATATGATTGAGCGATATATCCTTTCCCGCCGACGCGCCACGCTCGTTGCCTTTCTGCTCGACCTCGAAGAACGGCTGACCGACAGCGCCCTGGAAATGGCGGACAAGCTGATCGGCAGCATCTTCACCCGCGCGAAGAACGCCCAGGCGCGCAGCTACGCCACCACATCGAAGAACGTGGCGCGACTGATGCTGATCTTTCGCAGGACGATCGACGCGCTGACCGATGCGGTCGATACCGGCGAAGAACCTATGGAGGCCCTGGACGCTTCAGTCGGGTGGACCACCCTCCTGAGGGCTAGGCCGGAGGTTGCGACAATCGCCGAAACCGCCAGCTTGGATCCGCTGACGGTCGCGGCCGATCGCTACGTGACCTTGCGCAAGTTCGCCCCCGACTTGCTTGAAGCGCTCCACTTCAGGGCTGGAAAGGGCAGCGCGAAAACGATCGCCGCTATCGAGATGCTGCGCGACCTCAACAGGTCGGGCAAACGCGATCTGCCTGCCGACGCTCCGATGCCCTTCCGCAAGGAATGGCGGAAAATCGTCGT
>NZOF01000107.1 GCA_002695185.1 Erythrobacter sp. | reverse complement strand
CAGCAGAGCTTCTACGGCCACAGCTTCATTTCCGACGAATGGGGCGATCTGATCGAGGAATTCGGCGGCTCGGAAAGCGGGTCGCTGATCGCGAAGCTCGATCTCGACCGCGCGGCGAAGCATCGGGCGGGAATGGGGTTCTTCCGCGATCGCCGTCCGCAGCTCTATGGCCGGATTGCCGAGGATATCTGATGGCGCGATCAGCGGCGTGATGGGCGAGCCGCGCCATCGCTATCTCGTCGCGCTGGGATCGAACATGCGCGTTCCCGGCGTGGGCGGGCCGGGGAAGGTCCTGCGCGCCGCTATTGACAGGTTGGCCGAGGGGCAGCTCGATATCGCGGCGGTGTCGCGGATCATCGCCAGCCGTCCGGTAGGCCCCTCGATCAGGGTCTATGCCAATGCCGCCATCGAAGTCGAAACCGATCTGACGCCGCCCGACCTGCTCAGCGTTCTGCAATCGGTCGAAGCCGCCTTCGGGCGCCGCCGCAGGGGCGCGCGGTGGCGTGCGCGCCCGCTCGATCTCGATATCATCCTGTGGAGCGGCGGGGCCTGGGCATCCCCCGATCTCACCATCCCCCACCCGCTGTTCCGCGAGCGCGATTTCGTCATCGGTCCGGCAGCGCAGATCGCCCCGCAATGGCGCGATCCCGTGACGGGACTGACGCTGAGGCAACTGGCCGCGCGCCAGCGCAAGCCCGGCGCAAAGCCCCGCTAAATCCGGCAGCCGCACGCCCATTGTCCCGGCTTTAAAAGCCCCCATACCAAAAAGCAGGGCAAACCATGCTTGACCAGCCGGAGCCACCTGCTTAGGGAGCCGCGCGTGGTCGGGCCGTTAGCTCAGTCGGTAGAGCAACTGACTTTTAATCAGTAGGTCGCTGGTTCGAACCCAGCACGGCTCACCACGTTTTCTCCTTCATCCCCTTCACCCGCGGCGCACAGGCGCTAAGGTGGCGGCGATGATTTCCCCCCGCCTTTCCATTTTCGCCCGCCTGCCGGTCCCCGGCAAGGTGAAGACGCGCCTCATCCCTGCGCTGGGCGAGGAAGGCGCGGCGCGGCTCTATGCCAGATTGCTCGCCCTGACGGTGGAGGTCGCACGCGAAAGCGGGTTCGAGTTCGAACTGCGCGTCACCGGCGGAGAGATCGGCGCGTTCCAGGGTCTGTTCGGCGAGGATGTGCCGGTGGTCGACCAGGGCGATGGCGATCTCGGCGCACGGATGGCGCGGGTCGAGGCACCCGCTTTACTGATCGGCAGCGATTGCCCCGGCATCACCGCGCCGCTGCTCCGTGCTGCGGCGGGTGCGCTGGAGGATCGGCGGGTCGTTCTCGGCCCGGCCAATGACGGCGGATATTATCTGATCGGCTATCGCGAGCCGGTGCCCTTCCTGTTCGAGGACATGGAATGGAGCACGCCCAAGGTGCTGCCCGAAACGCTCGCCCGGCTGGCGGCGCGCGGCCATGGTCCGGCGATCCTGCCCGAACTGGCCGATATCGACACCGCCGAAGATCTTGCCCAGTGGCCCGAGTTCGAATGACCATCACCGTGCTGGTGCCGACGCTGGACGAGGAAAAGGCGCTTCCCGCGCTGGTCGATACGCTGGCAAAGCTTGATCCCGCGCCGCACGAAATCCTGCTGGTCGACGGCGGCAGCAATGACGCCACAGTGTCCATCGCCCGCGCTGCCGGATGGCGCGTGCTCGCTTCGCCCAAGGGCAGGGCAACGCAGATCAATCACGGGGTGGGTCATGCCAAGGGCGATCTGGTCTGCATCGTCCATGCCGACACGATCCCGCCATCCGACATGGTTGCCGTGATTGAGGACACCTTGCGCAATCCGGCCATTGCGCTCGCCAGTTTCACGCCTGTCATCGCGGGGCCGCAGAAGATCCGCTGGGGCACCACGGTGCATAACTGGGCCAAGACCTGGTATGCGCCGCTGATCACAAGGCCGCATCTGTTCCTGCGCGGCGTGCGGCTGCTGTTCGGCGATCACGCGATGTTCTTCCGGCGCGCGCAGTTCCTGGCCGTGGGGGGATGCACGCCGGGCGATGAGGTGATGGAAGAGGCCGATCTGTGCGTGAAACTGGCGGCGCTGGGGCGGGTGAAAATGGTCCGCCGCCGCGTCTATACGTCCGACCGCAGGATTGCCGCATGGGGGCCAATCAAAGCGAACTGGATCTATTTCAAGGTCGGCATGCTCTGGGCCTTCGGCCTGCGCGATCGCATGGCCCGGCAATATCCCGACGTGCGCTAAGCGGCAGGCAGAAAGCCGACGTCAATACAGTGGTCGATCAGCCGGGTGATATAGGCAGGCCCGGTGGGCGGGCAGCCCCGGCCGGACAGCTTGCGAAATTCAGCATCCGAAAAATGCGGGTCGCGCTGGAAATAGCTGGCGTAAAGGCCAGCCACGCGTTTGTAGAGGCGCCGCTCCAGCGCATGTAGCGAGGCCGGATCGAAATCTTCCGGTTTGACCAGCCGCGGTGCGTGAAACTGAGGGTAGGACCCGATCGCCTTGGTAAAGGCCGTCACCGGCAAGGGCTGTCCGGAGACGAGATGATAGGTGCCGCCTGCCGCATCTTCCATCCGGTTCGCAATGGTGACGATCCCTTCCGCCACATGGTCGAGGGGTACGAAATCGAGCGTGCCGTCCTCCCGCGCCGGCATCTGGCGCACCCGCCCTTCGGCGATCAGCTTGAAGGCTGCATAAGTGGTGTCGAACTGGCGGATGGCGCCGGTTTCGTAATCGCCCACTACGATGGATGGGCGGGCGATGGCCCAGCGCATAGTGCTGGCCCGCACCAACCGCTCGCCTGCGGCCTTGCTGGCTTCATAGCCATTGGCAAAGCCGGTTTCGGGCAGGGGATCGTTGACGTCGATGGTGCCACTGCGCACGCCGCAGACATAGGCGGTCGATATATGCAGGAAATCCATGCCGCCCGCCTCGGCCAGCGCCAGCGCATGCGCCACGCCGTCCACATTGACTGCGCGGTAAGCCTCTTCCGCAAGATCGAACCGGACGGTCGCCGCGCAGTGGATCAGCAAGTCGTGCGCCGCCGCCACTTCGGCAAACCGATCCGCCTCCCAACCGAAACGTGGGGCGGACACGTCACCGGCAAGCGTGCCTATATCCAGTGCCTGCCCGTCATTCCCGCAGACTGTGGGATTGCGATGAACGAGGCCGGTGACCGCATGCCCGGCGCCGAGCAGACGCTTGCACACCTCGCCGCCCAGCAGGCCGGCGGCGCCCGTGACGAGGATCCTCAACAGCAGGCTGCCGGCTGAAACTCGGCTCCGCTGCCGCTCTGAAAAGGCATGGCGATCCCGCAATCGGGAAAGACGCCGTAATGGACTGAGAAATCGCCGAAGAAATCGAAATGCTGGGCAAAGCGCGTATCTGCCAGCATCTTCCAGCTATTGCCGCAGATCGAGAACATGCGTCCGGCCTCGATCAGGTGATGGCCATCCAGTTCGAAGACACGCTCGCTCCCCGCAAGCGTACCCTTGTACCGCACCGCCTGCCCGTAATCCTCGCACTGGCTTTCCAGGCCGGGCAGCTTGAACAGGCGATAGGTGGCCGAATGGAAGCCGATCCCGGCCAGCTTGGCGGCGATCTGCGGATCGTCGATGCCCAGCGGACGGCTGGTCACCAGTCGCGGATCGGCAAAGCCCGCCGCTTTCGCCAGCGCGATGAAATCGCCCCAGTACAGCGCGCCCGAAAGGCATTCGCCGTGCAGGACCGGATCGCTCTGCAATTCGGCAGGCACGCGGCGATCCGAATAGACATCGGAGAAATAGAGTTCGCCGCCATCCTTCAGCAGGCGGTGCGCCGCGTCGAACACCGCCCCCTTGTCCGCCACCAGATTGATCACGCAATTGGATACGATCACGTCGAAATGGTTTTCCGGCAGATCGAGCTCCAGCAGCTTTTCGATATCGCCTTCTATGAAGCGCGTGTTCGGCTTGGCATAGCCGAAGCGTTCGCGGTGCCAATCCTCATGGGTGCGGGCGACAGCCAGCTGTTCGGGCGTGGCATCGACCCCGGTGACGGAGCCGTTTTCGCCCACCATCTGCGCCAGGATATAGGCATCCTGTCCGCTGCCCGATCCAAGATCGAGGATATGGCAGCCCTCGATCGCCTGCGGGGCGACGAGGCCGCACCCGTAATAGCGGCTGCGCACGTCTTCATGCACATTGCGCATCGCTTCCAGTACGGCTGGCGGCGGCGCTTCTGCCGTACAGCAGGCATCGGTTTTCAGATCGGCGGAGGAGGCAAGCACCTTGCCGTAATAATCCTGCGAATTGGCCAGGTTCATGGGGCTGTGGGCCTTTCGAAAAGCTGCATTCGGGAAAGTCCCTTCGCCTGTCAGGCATATTGGCCTAGGGAGCAAGCGATGAAATTCACTCACGACGTGATCGTTATCGGCGGCGGCGCTGCCGGTCTGACTGCTGCGGGCGGCTGTGCGCTGTTCGGGCTCGACGTTGCGCTGATCGAAGCGCGCAAGATGGGCGGCGAATGCCTCAACGATGGCTGCGTGCCGTCGAAGGCGCTGATCGCCGCCGCTGCGCGCGCGGGCGAGGCGCGGGTGCCCACGCGCCACGGCGTCACTCTGGCGGAACCGGCGGTGGAGTGGGGCGGGGTGCACAAGCATATTCACGATGCCATCGCCGCAATCGCGCATCACGACAGCGAAGAGCGGTTCGAGGAGATGGGCTGCGAGGTGTTTCGCGACTGGGCGCAGGTCACCGGGCCGCAATCGGTCGAGGTGGGCTGGCGCACGCTGACCGCGCCGCGCATTGTGATCGCCACCGGCTCGAAGCCTGCCATTCCCCCGATCGCGGGGCTGGACTATGTGCCCTATCTGACCAACGAGACACTGTTCGATCTGGAGGAACTGCCCGATCATCTCGTCATCGTGGGCGGCGGGGCGATCGGCATGGAAATGGCGCAGGCCTTCCGCCGGCTGGGCAGCGCGGTCACTGTGGTGGAGCCGGGCGAACTGATGGGGCGTGACGATCCCGACAGCGTGGCCGTGGTTCGCGCCGCGATGGAGCGTGAGGGCGTGCGCTTCGTAAAGGGCCTTGCGCAGCAGGTCGAACCGGATGGCACGGGCTTTCGCCTCACGGCCGGGGACCAGACGATCGCGGGTTCGCATCTGCTGGTCGCCACGGGGCGCCGCGCGAATTGCACCGGCTTCGGGCTGGAGGAAGCGGGCGTCGCGATGAACGACAACGGGATCGTGGTGGACGATCGCCGCCGCACATCGGTGAAGGGCATCTACGCCATCGGCGATTGCCGCGTCGGGCCGCGGCTGACGCATGTCTCGGGCTATGAAGGCTCGAACGTCGCGCTGGAGATCACTCTGGGGCTGCCCGCCAAGGTCGACTGGTCGGCCCTGCCGTGGTGCACTTATACCGATCCGGAAGTGGCGCAGATCGGCCTCACCGAAAAGGACGCGCGCGGCAGGCACGGCAAGAAGGTCAGCGTGGTGACGCAGAGCTTCCACGACAATGAGCGCGCGCTTGCCGAAGGGAATGACGCAGGCCAGCTCAAGCTGGTACTCAAGGGCAAGAAGGTGCTGGGCGCCAGCATAGTCGGCAGGAATGCGGGCGAGCTGCTGCTGCCCTTCGCCCAGTCGATTACGGGCAAAAGCAGCACGTTCGCGCTCGGTTCGGCGATGATCGCCTATCCCACCCGTAGCGAAATCTCCAAAGCGGCGGCTTTCAGCGCGTGGGAGCCGACGGTGTTCGGAACGATCCCGAAGAAATGGGCGCGGTTCGTCGCCCGCATGCGGAGGCGCTTTGCATGAGCGATGCCCGGACCAGATCGCGCAATGCGCCCGCCGGACCTTCGCCTTTCGCGGTGGAGGCCGCCAGCCTGCCGCGCGAAAAGTTCAGCGATCCGCAGGTCACCGCCAAGGGGGAGCCGCGGGCCAGCGTGCCGCTGAAGCACCTCGATACGCTGTGGCTGAACACCGGCACTTTGTGCAACCTTGCCTGCGCCAGCTGCTACATCGAAAGCAGCCCGACCAACGATGCGCTGGTCTATCTGTCGGCCGCCGATGCTGTGCGGTTCCTGGGCGAGGCGGGCGCCATGGGCACGCGCGAGATCGGCTTTACCGGCGGCGAACCCTTCATGAACCCCGGCATGCTCGAGATGCTCGGCGAGACGCTCGACCGCGGGTTCGAAGCGCTCGTGCTGACCAATGCGATGAAGCCCATGCGCCGCCACGAGGCCGCGCTACTGGCCCTGCGCGAGAAGCACGGCGACCGGCTGACCCTGCGCGTCAGCCTCGATCACTACAGCAAGGCGGTCCACGAGGCCGAACGCGGGCCGCGCAGCTGGGATGCGGCGATGGACGGCCTGCGCTGGCTGTCGCGGAACGGCTTCTCGATCGCCGTCGCCGGCCGCCTCCTCCCCGGCGAGGACGAACCCACCGCCCGCCACCACTACGCCGCCCTCTTCCAGCATGAGGGCATCGCCATCGATATGGATGATGTTAGCCAACTTGTCCTTTTCCCGGAGATGGATGCCGACAAGGACATTGCCGAGATCACCACCGCCTGCTGGGGCATTCTTGGCAAGTTGCCGACCGATGTCATGTGCAGCTCCAGCCGGATGGTCGTGCATCGGAAGGGGGAAAGCGCGCCGCGCGTGGTCGCCTGTACCCTGATCCCATACGATCCCGACTTCGATCTGGGTGAGACACTCGCCGAAGCCGATTGTGATGTCCCCTTGAACCATCCCCACTGCGCGCGCTTCTGCGTGCTCGGCGGAGCAAGCTGCTCAACCTGATATCTGGCAGTTTCGGGAAGGGTTTCGCATCCCGCGCGTTGCGGGACCATGTTCTTCGAAGAAACCTGGCTCGATATCGTTGCCCGCGCAGCGATCCTCTCAATAATCGGCGTCGCCTGGGTGACCGCCCTGATCCGAATGATCGGCCTGCGGACCCTTTCCAAAATGACGAACTTCGATTTCGTCGTAACGATCGCATCCGGCTCTCTGCTTGCTGGTGCAGTGCAAGCAAGCGAATGGACGGCTTTTGCTCAAGCTCTGCTGGCAACGGGCGGTTTGTTCGGCGTCCAATATCTGATCGCCCGCATTAGGCGCCACTCCCAAGCGTTCGAGGACGCAATACAGAACGGCCCCATAATCCTCATGTATGACGGCAAGGTCATCGACAAAGCCCTGAACGTGTCACGCGTCGCCGAGAGTGATTTGTTCGCCAAGCTTCGCGAAGCAAACGTGCTTGAATTAAACCAAGTAAGGGCGGTGGTACTAGAAACCACTGGAGACATCTCGGTCCTTCATGGAGATACGCTGGAAGACCGCATCATCGAGGGAATCGAAAGACCCTAATCAGCTTTTTCGTGTGTCCAGCCATTTGGCAAAAGCCACTCCGCCGGTAATCAGGAACGGCACCAGCACAAAGCTTAGTAGAACCTTGGCGATTATCTGGCCGACCAGAAGGTTTCCGATGGGAAATTGCCCATAGAAGGCCAGCGTGATGAAGATCACCGAATCGATTGCCTGGCTGAGCGCGGAAGCGATCGCTCCTCGCATCATCAGAGAGACGGTGCTCGTGTTCTCATCGGTTCCGCGCAATCTGGCGAAAATCCAGACATTCAACAGCAGGGAAACTAGATAGGCGGCCGGCCCTGCCGCCCATACCCGCCAGATGGTGGCATGTACGCGCTCGAAAGCGGCAAGATCCTCCGCTCGACCACCAGCCATTTCGGGTGATGCAGGAAGGTGCAGCACGAGCTGCATAAGAAGGGCTGCAATCAGGAGGGGCAGAAACCCCCACCAAACAATTCGATTTGCGAGCTTTTCACCGTAAAGCTGGGCGATCGTGCTCGATATCACCACCAGCAACAAGAAGGCGAATATGCCGGATTCGACTGCGAGATCGGTGGGGTAAAGCTGGACCTGTTTGAACGCGAGCACACCGGCAAGCACCGTCATTCCGCCATAGACTAGAGTATAGACGAAGAGCCCTAGCGGTGTCGCTGCGGCATTTATGCGAATCTCGCCATGCTGTTCGGTCATGATGAAGGTCGGTATGCTTTCATGTCTGGTGACAGCCGAAGCTGGAATTGCGAGCATAAATTGACTAAGCGGTGCCGCCGCGCAAGGTAGCGGCCGATTTCATCCGCAACTAGTCCCAGTTGTCCCTAGTGCAATGCGAAGGGGTCCGCGTGCCGCCAGTACTTATCAATATCTTCGGGATCGTGGTGATCCTTGCCATCGCTTTCCTGCTGTCGACCGGCAAGAGGCGGATCAAGTTGCGCATCGTGGGGGCTGCTTTCGCATTGCAAGCTCTCATGGCGTTCCTCGTCCTTGGTACCAGCGGGGGCAGGGCGGTCATTCACGGAATGTCGAACGGTGTCGCTGTGCTGCTTTCCTATGCAGACCAAGGAACCCAGTTCCTCTTCGGTGCGCCCGAGAATAATCCCTTGTCGAATACGTTTGCCTTGGGTGCTTTGCCGGTAATCATATTCTTCGCGGCGCTGGTCTCGATCCTCTATTATCTCGGAATCATGCAACGTGTCGTGCGCTGGGTCGGCGGGGCGATTGGATGGGTTACGGGAATTTCGAAAGTCGAATCGCTTGGTGCGGCTGCGAATATTTTCGTCGGCCAGTCCGAAAGTCCACTGGTGGTTCGGCCGTATCTCGCCGCACTCGCGCCATCGCGCCTGTTCACTTTGATGAGCGTGGGAATGGCTGGTGTCGCTGGGACCATTCTGGCCGCCTATGCCGGATTGCTTGGGAATGATTATTTGCCGTTCCTGCTGGCGGCAGCGTTCATGTCTGCACCGGGCGGCATTCTGATGGCCAAGATCATCATGCCTGACGATGGAGAACCATCTCCCGAGGCAGAGGGCGAGCTTTCCCTGCCGCGCGGTCGTATCAGCGGCGAGGGCCCAGCTGCAATTACCGAGAGCGAAAAGGCGCACGAAGTAGAGGTGGCCGAAACATTCGAGGATGGTGAAAAACCCGCCAATGTGATCGAGGCAGCCGCGCAAGGCGCGCAGACCGGGGTGAAGCTTGCTGTTGCAGTGGGAGCCATGGTTCTCGCCTTTGTGGCTTTGGTCGCGCTTGCCAACGGACTGCTAGGCTGGGCCGGGGGCCTATTCGGCTATGACGCGCTGAGCTTTCAGATGGTGCTGGGATGGGTGTTCGCTCCGGTAATGTATCTCCTTGGCATTCCTTGGGATCAGGCAGGTGTCGCCGGAGGTTTGTTCGGTACGAAAATCGTGCTGAACGAGTTCGTCGCCTTCATCGATCTCGGTGCTCTGGATGGGACCGCGCTGAATGATCGTAGCCGTGCAATCGTAACCTTCGCATTATGTGGCTTTGCCAATTTCAGCTCTATCGCCATCCAGATGGCAGTGACCGGCGGCCTGGCACCCAATCAGAGGCCCGTCATCGCACGACTCGGCCTAAGGGCTCTTGCTGCAGGCTCGCTCGCCAATCTGATGAGTGCTGCTCTGGCAGGGCTGTTCCTACCGTATTAGCCAATTTCTGGCACTTGGAGATGCGAGTGAATCGCCTCTCGACGGGGCACTATTGCACCTTCTTGCCGGCGCGCGTATCGCGACGCGATGTCTGACATTGCCAGTGTATCCATTGCTCGCCCGCTCGAGGATGTCGCCAAGGAAATCGGCCACAGTTTCGAGGAATATGGCTTCGCGGTCATTCGCGATCACGGTATTCCGCAGGAGTTGATCGATCGAGCGGAAGAGCTCTCGAAAGCTTTCTTCGCGCTGCCAGACTATGTGAAGAAAGCTTATCATGTTCCCGGTGGCGGCGGTGCGCGAGGCTATACGCCCTTTGGCACGGAAAAGGCAAAAGACGCGAAGGTACATGATCTCAAAGAATTCTGGCATGTCGGCCGCGAATTGCCAGCCGGCCATCCGCTCTCCGAATATATGCCGGACAACGTCTGGCCCGAGGAAGTTGAAGGCTTCCGCAATACGTTCAGCGAGCTTTATTCTGCATTTGAATTGGCGGGCAGTCGCGTGCTCGAAGCGATCGCAATTCATCTCGATCTGCCGCGCGATTTCTTTGTACCAACGGTCGAAGATGGAAACTCCGTCATGCGGCTCTTGCGCTATCCGCCCTTGGAGGGGGCGGAGGCCGAGGGTGCCATTCGCGCAGCTGCCCATGGTGACATCAATACGATTACCTTGCTGCTTGGGGCAGAAGAAGCTGGCCTCGAACTGCTGACGTCGGACGGGGAGTGGCTAGCGGTAGACCCGCCAGCGGGCGCACTGGTCGTCAATATTGGCGACATGCTGGACCGTCTGACCAACCACAAGCTCCGGTCCACGACCCACAGAGTTGTAAACCCGCGTGGTGAAGCAGCCTATCGGGCACGCTACTCGATGCCTTTCTTCCTGCACTTCAGGCCAGACTATGTGATCGAGACCTTACCGTCATGCATCGATGCGGAAAACCCTGCGAACCATCCCGAACCGATATCGAGTCACGATTACCTGATGCAGCGCTTGCGCGAGATAAATCTGGCCTGACTTCGGCCGGAAACTGGCTCCCAGAGAAAGTTTTTACTGGCTGTGTGCTTTTTGCAACAACAGTAATGCACAGAAAACACATGTGTTTTTCGGCCATGCCTCTTGCCGGCCCAGCCTGCGCCTGTGGTTGTCTTGACTCTGTCACAAAAGGATAGCTTTGGCGAAACATCGCCAGCCTAGCGGGGCGGCGCATCTCCAGTGCTAACCGATATATCCAATCTGAAGAGACGAAGGGGTCTTCTCCGATGAAGTTCAAGTATCTCCTGGCCGCAAGCGCAGTCAGCATTTCCGCCGCAGCTGGGATGGTTGCCGCTCCGGCTGCAGCCCAACAGATCACGTCCACTGTTCAAGGAACAGTCCAAGATGACGCAGGTGCCCCGGTGGCCGGTGCAAATGTGATGGTGACTGACACTCGCACGGGCGCAATGCGTACACTCACAACCGGACCGAACGGCGAGTTTGCTGCAGCAAACTTGGTTACGGGCGGACCTTACACCATCTCTGCGAATGCTTCAGGTTTTGAGGGACAAACCGTTGAAGGTGTTACCACCAATGTATCTGGTGCGACTGAACTCACCTTCACCTTGACTAGCGGAAGTGGTGTCATTGTTGTCACAGGATCTCGCGTTCGTGTGACACAGCTTGCGGTTGGTCCTGGCACGGGATTTGGTACCGCGTTCATCGAGGAAACGCCAACTTTTGACCGAGATGTGCGCGATATCATTCGGCTTGATCCGCGTGTTACTCTCGATCCTGACACAAGCTCCGGCCAAAACCGTATCTCTTGCCTTGGCGGCAACGATCGGTCGAATGCTTTTACCGTCGATGCAATCAGCCAAGGCGACCTCTATGGCTTGAACGGCAACGGCTTTGCTTCGCGCAGTTCCACTCCCATTCCTTACTCGGCCATACGCGAAACTTCGGTCGAATTTGCACCCTTTGACGTGGAATATGGGCAATTCACAGGCTGCGCTATTAACGTCATCACCAAGTCAGGCGGAAATGAATTTCACGGGGATGCATTCTTCGAATATTCGGACAATGGTCTTCGCGGGAAAGACGTGGCTGGTGAAGCAACCAACCCGGTGCAGGAGCAAAAGAATTACGGTGTGTCGCTCGGCGGACCGATAATTCCGGATCGCCTTTTCTTCTTCGGCGCTTATTCTCATCAGGAAAGTGGAGAAGCTTGGGATTTCGGTCCAGATGGCGGTGGATATGCTAATGAAACCACGGGCATTACGGTTGAAGATTTTCAGCGCTTTTCTGATATCTTGTCCAACCAGTACGGTATTGAAACAGGACCGTTAGTTTACAATCTTCCTTACGAGAACGACCGATATTTTGCTCGTCTGGATCTCCAGATTAACGACGCCCATCGCCTAGAGGCAACTTACCAAAGGCTTGAGGAAAGTACGGTCAAGGAAGACGGAATTTTCGACTCGATCACCTCTCCCACTCTCACCGGCCTTAACAATTTTTACAACTCGGGAACGAAGTCCGATTATTATTCGACCCGTCTATATTCCGATTGGTCGGATAACTTCTCTACAGAGCTGCGCTACGCCCACTCTCAAATTGACGATCTTCAGGATCCTGTCGGCGGCGGCGAAGCGCAGTCGGATAACCCGATTCCACAAATTAACGTAGGTACCTTCCGAGACGGGATCTATGGTTCCTTGCAGGCAGGCCCTGGTACCTTCCGCATGGCCAACCAGCTCAATACGACTGTCGATTACGCAACCGCGATCGCGCGCATCGATGCGGGAAGGCATAGCATCAAGCTCGGCACGACGTGGAACAAGGTAGATATTTTCAACTTGTTCGTCCCTGGTTCGAGCGGCATTCTAAATTTTGCCGATCTTGACGCACTTGAAGCAGGTATTCTGACCAATGGCGACCGTACCTCCAGCTTTTTTGGACGGAATCTTTATGATAATACTACGGTAGGAGCTACAGGTGCTGCATCGGCGACCGGTGATGTCAACGATGCGGCTGCAAATTTCTCGCGAACCACTTGGAGCTTCTTCGCCCAAGATGATTGGCAGATGACAGACCGCGTAAATGCGGTGCTTGGCGTTCGAGTTGATCTGCACGACGGCGATTTCCCAGCTTACAACCCGAACTTCGCTGAACGTTATAATGGCCGCTCCAACGCAATCGGCTTTGGCGCTCTTCCCGTATCCCTCCTCCCAAGAGCTGCTTTCACATACGAAGCAGATGATTTCGCAGTGTTCAGCGCTCCTACGTTACGGTTGGGCGCAGGTGTATTCTCGGGCGGTGATCCGCTGGTCTGGTTCGGCAATGCTTTCCAAAACAACGGGATCACTTACTCGGAGGGTAACCTCGCTTCTGCAAACTGCGCAGGTTTGGCGGACCCCTACAATGTCTTGGCTGGCGGCACGTTCGCCGGTGTCCCAGATTGCGTTTTCGCGGACGGCCAAGAGGATGCCGCCCAAGGTGCCGCAGACACGCAATCCATCGACCCCAATATCAAGTCCCCAAGCGTAGTACGGTTTAATGCTGGATTCGAAAGCGGCCTGAACTTCACAAGCGCTGGGTTCTTGAGCGACTGGCGTTTTAAGACGGATTTCATATACAGCCACTTTCGCAATCCATTTACGGTCGCCGATCTATCCCAAGTGGTAAATCCGACTGAAGGTCTAAACGGGTTTACCGTTGACGGTCGGCCGATTTACGATGCAATCGATCCCACAGTCGCGGGCTGTGACGCTGTTTTCCAAGGTAATAATCCAGGACCGGTCTTCACCGGAGTAACGGAAGACTGCTTCAATACCCGCCGTGATGACGAGTTGGTTTTAACTAATGCTGACGGCTTCGATAGCTGGACTGCATCCTTTGTTCTTTCGAAGAGCACCGGCAGTGGCATCATAACCGATGGGGGCAATGTCGATTTTCTCGTCGGCTATGCGTACACCGATGCAAACGATCGACGCGCCATGACGAGTTCGACAGCTAGCTCCAATTATGACCGTACCCTCGCATTCGACCTCCAGAACCCAGCTGAAGCCGAGTCTATCTACTCAAACACTCATAACATCACCGCGCGTCTTTCGATGGCAGAAGAGTTCTTTAAGGATTTAAGTACCCGTCTAACTGCGACATTCACGGCTCGATCTGGCCGTCATTACGGTCTTGCATTTAGTGGGGGCAGCATTTTCAATGACTCCGCCTCGGGCTCGGATAATGCCGTGCTGTACGTTCCCACGGGCTCGGACGACCCTTATGTGTCGCCCACTTCGGATGCGAATACTGTCCAAGCGCTTTCAAATTTCCTTGGGGGACTTGATTGCGCTAGCGATTTCGCTGGAACGAGTATTGCTCGCAATACGTGTGAGAACGACTGGTATTTCGATCTAGACCTCAAATTTTCGCAAGATATCCCTGGGCCAGGCCGTTTCTTTGGAGGGGACGACTCAATCCAAGTCTACGCGATGGTCGACAATTTTCTTAACTTGCTTGACCAAGACTGGAATATCCTTCGCGCCCGGCAATATGCAGGACAGCAGGGAATTATCGAGCTCGCCGGTGTGGACGAGTCTGGTCGCTATGTCTTCGATCAATTCTGCGTCGCGGACCCGGCAAGTCCCCGTGACTGTCTAGCTGATCCAACAGTCCAGCAAATTCAGGATGAAATTCAGGGGACTTATGATGCCGATAACCAGCTATACACACCTGCATCGGTTTGGCGGATAAAGCTTGGTGTTAGTTATCGTTTCTAATCATCGATAGGTCTAATTCCCGTAGGGGCAGTCAAAAGGCTGCCCCTTTTTTTTAACTTGTCATCAGCCTAACTGACTGCGGAACGCTCAGCACAATCCGGCCGTTGTGCGCTCATGAGCGATGAAGCGTCCGGTTTCAGCACCATTAAGCCACGCCCAAATCCCTATGTGGTCGGGGCCATACTCCTTCTACATATTGCCATATTTTACTTTCTCGTGCGCAGCTTTGCGCCCAATGCCGTCGCGAGCGTCGAGAGGTCAGTCGTGTCCGCTTTCACCGTTACGGTGACTGCGCCCGAGGAGCAGAAGCAATCTGCTGAACTCGAACCCGAGCCGGAACAGGGCTATCAGGGAGACCCGGGCAAGGAGGCTATTCCGAAGCCGGTGAGTGCTCCAACACCGAAAGAGCAAATCAGACAAGATCGGCCAGTGCCACGCGCGTCTTCTGATGGAGACGCTTCGACTTCCGGTGCGACTGAGTCCGGGGACGGTACCGGTGCTGCAGGGGATGGCTTGGGTACCGGAGCGGGTAGCGGCGGCGCTGGGCAAGGCGGGGTTGCTGCAACAAAACCTGTACTCATTCAGAGCATCTCCGACTCTAGTTCCTTCCCGATCCCACCGGGTGGGCGAGAGGCCAGGATCGGTAAGTCGGTAATCGTTCGACTTTCGGTCTCGGCAGAAGGCAGGGTGACTGGATGCAACATTTATCGAGCCAGCCCCTTTCCAGCGACAGATGCACGTGTTTGCGAATTGTCCTACCAGAACATCAGGTTCGAGCCGGCACGCGATACACAGGGTAACCCGGTCGCATCTAGCTTCCTTTACCGTCAACGGTTCTTTAACTGACAAGCTTAGCCAGGGCGGCTATGCCCATGCTATGGGCAAAGTGTATATCCGATGATCCAGCCGGTGATCCTGTGCGGCGGCTCAGGGAAGCGTCTTTGGCCGGTCAGTCGGCCAAGTCGGCCAAAGCCTTTCTTGAGACTAACAGGCGAACGTAGCCTTTTTCAGCAGGCAATCAGCCGAATTTCACATTCCATGTTTTCGCAACCAATAATCGTTTGCGGAGAACAGCACGCTGAATTGGCCGCCGAGCAAGCAGAGTCATCCCGGCTTTTGGTGGAGCCAGCACCCCGGGATACTGCAACTGCGATTGCCTTGGCCGCGCACCTCGCGAACCGGGAAGATATCCTTCTTGTCTGCCCAAGCGATCACAAGATTGGGGATAATGCACTCTTTCGCCAAGCCATTGCCGAAGCGGCAGAGCTCGCAACTCGGGGACTCCTAGTTTGCCTAGGTATCCAGCCAGCACGCCCAGAAACCGGATATGGCTATATAACAGTGGGTGACCGCCTCGACCCGGGATATGAAATCGCAAACTTTCTGGAAAAACCTGACGCTGGCAAAGCTGCAGCGCTATTTGCTCAGAAAGATGTGTTCTGGAACGCAGGTATTTTCGTTTTTCGCGCCTCTGACTTTCTAGCTGAACTGGATAAATTCCGTCCGGGCACTTCAGACTTGGTTAGACAGTCCGTCGAGCGTGGAAAGGTGGTGGATGAACGATTCTACCCATCCGCTGACGCCTATCTAAAAATCACCGGTGAAAGTGTGGACTACGCTGTATTTGAACATAGCGAAAATACCGCGGTCGTCACCACTGCCATGGAATGGTCGGACGTTGGCAACTGGCATTCCCTTATGGCCAGCTTGCCTTCTGATGAGCAAGGCAATGTCTCAGAAGGGACCACTCGATTGAAAAACTGCCGGAACGTCATGGTTCATTCCGATGGGCCTAGGGTGTCCACGATAGGGTTGGAAGACATCATTATAGTGGTGGACGGGGACGAGATTCTCGCCATTTCGCCAGACTGTGCCAGCAAGCTGGATAGTTACCTTGACGGCGACCTTGAGTGACCGGCGGCGTTCTGAGGGTATCCTTTGTGCCGAAGCCTTGGGGTCGTAGGCATCTGCCTCCACCATATGGAATGCAGGACACGGAGATAGGCGAAATTCATTTCCAGGCGCCCGACGCCCTTCAAACCATATTAGGTAAATACCTGTTTACCAGTGATACGCTCTCGATACAGCTTCATCCGACCGAACAAACGTGTCCGAAAAATGTCGGGAAGGATGAGTGTTGGATGGTAACGGACGCCGACGACGCTGCTCGTGTGGCCATAGGTTTCCGGAAGCCGTTTTCCGAGCTGGAGATCCGAGAGGCCGCGATGCAAGGGATGCTGGAAGACTTGCTCCAATGGCATTCCGTCAAGAAGAATGACTTCATCTTTGTTCCATCCGGTACGGTCCACGCTATTGGCGCAGGGGTCACTCTGGTGGAACTGCAGCAGAACGTGGATACGACCTATCGCCTCTACGATCATGGGCGGGGAAGGCAACTCCAATTAGAGCAGGCCCTTCGATCTTTGGCGGACCAGCCATCGGCCGAGAGTTTTCAGCTCGCCGTTAGCCCAGAAGAAGAGCAGATCTTGCTAGAAAGCCGGCATTTTCACGTGGCACAATCGGTAGGGCAGCCTGGTCGCAAAATCCTTGAACGTTTCGCGAGCGCTGTTCAGGTGCTGCCACTGTCAGGGTCCTGCCGAATAGGAGAGATTGAGATCTTTCCAGGCAGCGCCGGTTGGGCAAACGATCTACGCAGTATTGATCTCAAAGATTGCGAACGAGCGCTCTTATTCGCGGCCGTGTAGATTTGATCAGGACTCCGGTCCCGCCAGAATCTTCGCGAGTTCCGCCTTCCCATATGGTTTGGTCAGCAAACCAGAAGCGCCCAACTCTTCCAGGCGATCTTCCATTTCTCCATACCCTGTTGCCAGCCAGAAGGTGATACCCAGCTCTGCCAGCTTCTCCGCGACACGCTCGCTACTCTCGTTTCCAAGGTTGTAATCGAGGATCGCCAGGCCTGGTGACCTTTTTTCCAAGAAGGAGAGGGCGCCTGCGACTGTGCTCTGAACATGAACCTCGCCTACGCCGAGTTCATGAAGACAATCTTCCGTATCGAGAGCGATGATCATGCTGTCTTCGACCAGAAGGACGCTATCGGGGACATCCTGTGGCGCGCTGTCCTCATTTTCCATCTTTTTGTCTCCGTCCGGCTCGCCGACGAGCTCGCCATTCCACTCGACGCAGCGAGATGGAATGCAGAACGAAGCTTCCAGGCCCGATAGCCGGTAATGGACATTCGCTTCGCCATTCAGTTCGAATGGGATCGAACGTTCAATAATGGTCGATCCAAAGCCACGGCGGGTTGGCGGTTTCACTGGGGGCCCTCCGGACTCCTTCCAGTCGATCTGAAGCGAATTATCCGAGTTGCGTGTTATCGCGATATCAAGATGCCCCGAACTGTCCGAAAGCGAACCATACTTGGCGGAATTCGTAATCATCTCGTGGATGACAAGAGCCAAGACAGTGTAGGCTTCCGGCGAAACCATGGCCTCTGGCCCCGTCACCCGCAATCGATCTTTCTGTCTGCTCAAATAAGCATGAGCTTCGGTGTCGATCAGTTCGCTCAGCGGAGCTGCAGACCAGTTTCCCTTCGTGATATTGTCGTGAGCGGCAGCTAGCGATGATATCCGACCACCGACGATGTCGGAAAACTCCTCGATCGTCCCCGCCTCGTGCTTGGACTGATTGATAAGGCCGCGGATAAGATTGAGAATATTGCGAACGCGGTGATTGAGCTCTGCGATCAGCAGTTCTTGCTGCGCTTGCGATTTGGCGCGCTCCTTCACTGCTTCATCGGTGAGGCGTAGGATAATCTCGAGCAGGGTGACCCGTAGACCTTCAGCGACTTGTAGTTCCCCGTCCGTCCACGGCTCACTGCGTCCTTCAACAGATTCTTGCCACGCCTCAAAACTCTTCCGGGGCGTGAGGCGGGGCCCATTCGGACCATGTTCGACAGTCTTCTCGGGTTTTCCTGCCCACGTTACCGTTTGCGTCAATCCCCGGCGCCAAAGGACGAGGTAGTCACGCGGAGTGCGTGATACGGGGATTACGAGAGCGCCAACAGCGCGGTCGGCAAACCGTTCGGCTTTCGGCAAACGTTCGGCCAAAGCGTCAATGGCCAGCACCCGACTGGTGGCCGAACTGTTGAGACCTGAAACTATGGCGCGGAACTCTTCCTCATTGGGAGCCGCGCCGCTTGAATCATACACATCTTCGACGAAAACGCTGGCACCGTCGTGTGGAATGATCTGCTGAATGACCGGAGTGAGCATGGGAAGGCTCTCGGCTAGAGGCGTTCCTGCAGCAATATCACGCATAAGCCGGTCGTGGACTCGGCGTCCGGCGTCGCGCTGTTCGTCCCGTTTGCGAAAGAGGGTACGCTCCAGCATCATGGAGAACAGTTCGGAGAAAAGCTCCGCGGAGGTCCGCTGCGAATACGGTAGTATTTTAGGCGAATAGTGATGGCAGGCGAACAGGCCCCATAGCTTGCCTTCGATGATGATCGAAATGGACAGCGACGCCCCGACACCCATGTTACGCAGATATTCGATATGGATCGGCGACACCGCGCGCAGGGCACTCATCGACAAGTCGACCGGATCGCCCTCGGTCGTAAAGCCTGGCTCGATCGGGACTGGCTTTTCAGTGACATCGCTGATGATACGAAAGCGATTGCGCTTGTAGAGTTCGCGTGCCTGTGCCGGGATATCGGTCTTGGGATACCGAAGGCCGTGGAAGCCATGCAAATCTTCGCGCTTGGCTTCGGCTACCACCTCGCCCGACAGATCCTTGTGGAATCTGTAGACCATAACCCGGTCAATATCGAGCGACATGCGAAGTTGCCGTGCAGCTTCGACCAGCAATCTGTCAGCGTCCTGATACTTTTCCAGACGCGCCATGATGGGGCGAAGGAGACCGATCTGACGATTGACGTCTCCTTCGGCGTGCGGCTCTATCTCGATGATCGTGTAAGCGCCTGTCGAGTGGACGGCACAATCGAAAAGTCTTCCATCTCCAACAAGATCGAGGCCGAAGAGCCGACCGACCTGATCGGGATCGACGAGCGCTGCAACCGCGCTGCGAAGGCGCTCGAAAGCCTTCTGGGAAAAGAAAGAAGATATCCGGGCGCCGATTTCGACAGGTTTGTCGAGGCCCAGCATCTCCTCGAGATTAGCGGATCGTTGTCCTACAAACCAATCGGAATTGATCGCGATCAGGGCACCGAAGCCCTGAATCATACCGAGCTGGTGTATCGGTTCGCGGTCACAGTTGGAAAGGTCGACGTCCATATTCTCGGTATTCATGCAGCGACTCCCAATCGCTCGATCGTGAAGGCGCGTTCGAAAACCTCGAATGTCTTCGTGGCACCCGCAATCGCCTCGGCAACACGGAGGTGATCGTGATCTTCACCGAGTATCGCGCGGAGTTCGACGAAATAGACGCCGAGACGCGAGTCTTCAAGGAAGCGTTGAGGTCCGGCCAGCCCTTTCTTGCGACGGTGCTGAAGCATCGTCCTGTTTCCCATCGAACTGCCCGCTATCACCCACACTGCGCCAAGCGCCTCGAACGGACTTCCAAATGCAATGTCCTCGATCTGGGAGGAAGGATGAATCCCGAGGTCATCAAGGTCGAGCTCGAGGAGCTTCGCTTGTGAAGGGGGGGTAGCCAGCCCATAGGGAGGTTGACCACGGAGTGCCTTCTCGACAGCCAGTCTGGCGCGGTACTGGGCTCTTAGAAAAGCGCCGTAGTCGGCATCGGAGGAAAGCGGCATGTGGCCGACAGTCTCATCGAGCCGGGCGTGAATATCGCCCGTCGCGTCCCGCAATTGGTTCCTCAAAATTCGACCCCGCATTCGTGTGCGCAAGAAATGCGCTGTCCTTTGCGCATAACCTGCGATACCTTAACCCGATAAAAACCGGCATTTTCCGCGATAGAAAGCGCTCTCGGTCGGGGTTGGTTCCAAACACCGCAAATGGTTGCTCGAACGAGAAGCTCGATCGAATTTGAAACGCCTACTTGTTTGCCAAGAGCTTCTGCCCGTTCTTGCGGATCGCACCTGCAATCATCGGCTCAACGAACGACAGGGCAGGGGGCAAATCTACTTCAAAGATCACCTGCGTGTCCTCAATCAGAACCTGTGCGCGCATGACATTGCCCATGGCCTTGATGTCGAGAGCCATGCAGTCTTCATTAGGCCAACTGGTCGTAACGTCTGCAACGCCGCCGGGGATAGCATCGCCGATTTCGTGGCTACGACTGTGCAGGCGACGCCGCACCTCGTCCTTGCCGAGATTGTGTTCCAAGGGCACCCGCATCAGTTCTTGTTCTCCAGTTGCGGAGCGGTATTAGCGCCTTCCCCGAACTTGTAATCGAGATAGCGGTGCTTGATTGCCAGATCGTCTAGCGAGCCTTCGGCAAGCTGCCGGGTAATGGAGTCAATTTCGCCGCTGATCTTGCCTAAGCTGTCGGTGAGTTGTTCGTCCGGTGTCGCTCCGGCGCGCTTTTCGGTACGCAGGTTTGCCGGGATGCGCCGATAACTGTCGATCATTTCCGGTAATTGCTCACCGACGAGGCTGCGTACTTCGCGTGCCTTGGGGTGGTTCTGATCGAGACCGTCGAGCTGCAGACCGAGCGCATCGAGTTGCACACCCATGTCATCGACGATACGCACTGCGGGCGCCGGCAGGGCGGGGCGTTGTGCTTCGAGCCACAGTTCAGTCCGCCCGACCATCTGCTGCACAGTTCCTTTGTTGATATCGACCCGCTTCGGCGTCTTGAGCTTCGGAAAGCTGGAGAATATCCCAATCGCGATCACGGTAGCCAAAACCACAGCCATCACGCCCCAGAAGCCGATGCCGCCAAGGATCGCTCCTGCAATCCCGCCGGCAATCCAAATCGCAAACACGGCAAGCAGCAGGTTACGTAATTTGCGCATCAGATGCTTGCGTTTGGCTTTGGCCGATCCCTGGCCGAGCGAGGGCGCGCGGCGATGCCGCCCACCTTCGCGGTTGTCCCGAACCAGAGCCTTGCTCTCGGAAAGAACTCTTTCGGTCTCTCGGGTAAGGTCGTTCACCTTGTGACCCCTAGCCTTCGATGCTCAGCAAGCCGCTTTCGGCCACTTGGTTTTGCGCTTGAGCCTGACCTTCTGCCCGGGCGATGTAGCCTTTCGATTTTTCGACCTCGCCAGACAGGACGTCAACCGTCTGCTTCATGCTTTCGAGCGCACGAAGCTTGAACTGGTCCACCTCGTCCATGGTGTCGTAGATGTTCTGAAAAGCACGCTGCAGCGTTTCGAGCGGAATGGTGCTGGCCGCTGCCTGCTCATGAATTGTGCCAGTCTGGTCGCGCAGCATCGTACTGGTGGAGTCGATAATGCCCGCAGTCGTATCGTTGAGCGCGGTAATCTGGCCAAGCACGAGCCGCTGGTTGGTCATCGCTTCCGCAACCGTTACCGCGGTGCGGAGCGCGCCTACCGTGGTCGTGCTTGCGCGATCGACACCCTTGACCAGTTCGATGTTGTTTTTCTTCACGAGATCGAGAGCGAGATAGCCCTGTACGCTGACCGCCATCTGGGTAAGCAAATCCTGAGTCCGTTGCCGGACATAGAAAAGAGCCGTTTCCCGCACAGCCTTTGCCTTGGCGGGATCGGTTGCATCGAGTTCGGCGGCCTTGTCCTCAAGCTTGGCATCGAGAGCTTTGGAAATATGGATCATCTGTTCCAGATTGCCCATCGCTTCCCATAGCTTCTGTCGTTCAACATCAATAGCTGCATTGTCCATGATCAGTTCGTCCTTGCCGCTCGCGAGGTTGGAAAGAACTGATTGGATATGCGTCTGCGCGCTCTGGTAGCTGCGGAAATAGTTAGTCAGCTTGTTGCCGAACGGGATGATGCCCAAAATCTTGCGTGTACCCGAAAGCTTGCCTCGTTTCCCCGGATCGAGATCTTCGACGACCCGGCGTAATTCGGCGAGGTTCGCACCGACGCCTTCATCCTTGTCCATCGCGCGAACCGGGCGGTCCAGAAATCTGTTGGACATGCCGGAAGCCGCCATGATTTCCTTGCGGCCCATGTTCGTGAGCTGGTCGACCTTCTTTCCGAACTCTGGCGAGTTGGCGTCCTGCGCGATCAGATCGTCAACGAAGCTGTCGACTTTGGAGTCCAGCTTGCTCTTCACTTCTTCCGACACCGGGACGAGGCCAGCGGCCTTTTCCGCCGAGACAGCCGGCACGGGATCAGGAGGAGTGAGATCAAACTCTGGCGGAGCCATTGTCGAAGTGGGTGCAGCGGCAGGCGCGCTTGCCTTTTCTGCCCGCGGTTTGGCATCACTCATGACTGGCGGAAACCTCCGTATCTGTTCCGTTCCTGTATTAGTTGCATAAGACAGGATGTTCAAGCTTTGAGAGCGTAGCGAGCGATACGGTCGGACAAAACACAAAAATGTTTCAAGCGATGTGCATCGCAAGATACGGCTGTGCCGCCCATCATCAATGTACTGAGGCCGATCTGACGCGGCCATGCTTTGGGGCGGGGCGCCACCCGCTCTATCAAGTGTACGCAGACTCGACGTGATGAGCTCCCGGAGACGGTCGCGGTAGAACTTCGGCACCTCATGGAATGCCTTTGTTGCAACGCGGCTGGCGCACTCTTGGTGAGCTTAGCCTATGCAGCCAGATCGAGAGGCTGAAGCTCGCCTGAAAGGTAGAGCCTCTTTGCTTTCGCGCGGCTCAACTTGCCTGAGCTCGTCCGTGGCAACGTGCGCGGCGGCACCAGTTCGACCACGCAGCTCATCCCGGTCACGCCGCGGACCTTGTCGGCAATCTGGTCGCGCAGTTTGATCCGTTCGTCCGGTTCGGAGACGCGGCAATGGACCAGCACGGCAGGCGCTTCTTCGCCATTTTCGGTCTCGATCGAAAAGGCGGCGATATCGCCGTGGTTGAAGCCGGGCAGCTGTTCCACCGCCCATTCGATATCCTGCGGCCAGTGGTTCTTGCCGTTGATGATGATCATGTCCTTCGCGCGGCCGACGATGAACAGATATCCATCGCCAAGGTAGCCCATGTCGCCGGTATCGAGCCAGCCATCCACGAGGCATTCCTCGGTCGCTTCCTCGTTGCGGAAATAGGAATGCATCACGCTCTTGCCGCGGCACCAGACCTTGCCGATCTGGTGATCGCCGCGCGCATCCCCGCTCTCGCCGCGGATTTCCACTTCCATGCCAGGAAGCGCCTTGCCGCAATTGACGATGGCGCGATAGCGGGCTGGACGCGAAAGATCGCGCGGGCGACCGGACAGGCGCTCTTCCTCGACCAGTTCGACGCGGATGCCTTCGCCCGGGGGCATGACGGTGACGGCCAGAGTGGCCTCGGCCAGCCCGTAGCTGGGCGTGAAGGCGGTCGCCTTGAAGCCGGCATCGGCAAAGGCGTTGACGAAATTCTGCATAACATCGGGGCGGATCATGTCGGCCCCATTACCGGCAGTGCGCCAGCGCGACAGGTCGAAGCGTTCGGCGACATTGCTCTGGCTGGAAATACGGCGCGCGCAAATGTCGTAACCGAAGGTCGGCGAATAGCTCAGCGAATTGCCCTCGTTGCGGCTAATAAGATCGAGCCATGCCAGGGGACGCCGTGCAAAATGTTCCGTCTTCAGGTAATCGCCGCTGACCTGATTGGCGATCAGGGACAACAAGCAGCCTACCAGACCCATGTCGTGGTACCACGGAAGCCAGCTCACCACGCGTTCGCCTGCGCCAATGTCCGTCGCTTCGGCATGACCGCGCAAGTTATGGAGCAATGCTTCGTGAGTCACCGCGACCCCGGTGGGGAAGCGCGTCGATCCGCTGGAATACTGCAGATAGCTTATGTCGTCCGGCTTCGCCTCGGGAAGTTCGACTTCGGGGCCTTCGCGATTTGCGAAAACATCCCAGCTTTCCCCATCACAGCCCTGCTTGTCTGCCGCGGCCTTGGCCATCTCGGCGATCTCGGGGGGATAGAGAAGGATTGTCGGGTCGCTACTCTCCAGCTGGACGGACAACTGATCAATATAGCTGTCCTTTCCGCCAAAGGTGGTCGGCAAAGGCAGCGGGACCGGCCAGGCGCCAACATAGATACACGCGCAGAACAGAGCGGAGAATTCCGGACTGGTTTCGGCGACAAGTGCAACTCGGTCGTTCTTGCCGATGCCGGCGGCAACCAGTTTGTAGGCGAGAGAGAGCGCATCTTCGCGCATCTCAGAGAATGGATAAACCCGTTCGAGGGCCCCGCGCATATCGTGAAAATTTAGACCCTTCGCGCTGCGCGCTGCGTAGTCGATAGCTTCGCTAAACGTGGCGAAATCGCTCCGTCGGCGGGGAAGATCGCAATCATTCGGCGTCGGCGTCAAAACGGCGTCGGTCATATTTTCTCTTGTAACCTTTTGAAAACAATGCCCTTAGAAGGCGACCTTCAGACGAATAGCGTCCTTTTATCCATATCGGAGGCTAATCAAACTTTCCCATTCGAAGGGGTTTGTGGCACGAATATGGCCGATGGCTGATGGTCATGCAACACGCAGGCGCACTCGTCGCACACCAAAACCGCTCGACCGTGTGCGGCTGAACGACCTCGCGCTTCATTATGTGGCTCGCTTCGCAACGTCTTCAGGAAAGCTGGAAACCTACCTACGCCGCAAACTGCGCGAACGAGGTTGGGAAGGCGAAGATGAGCCCGATGTTGCCGGTCTCGTCACACGTTTTGCAGAAAAGAACTACGTCGATGATGAGGCTTATGCCCGGACGAAAGCAACCGGTTTGCTAGCGAGGGGGTACGGGGCCCGCCGCGTAGAAGAAAAGTTGCGGGCCGATGGCCTAAGCGAAGACTTGCGCCAGACCAACGCGCCAGGGGAATGGGAGGCACGAAATGCTGCAGTTGCTTACGCGAGACGTAGGCGGTTCGGATTGTTTGGAATGAGCGATGTCGGCGACAATGCGGACGCAGCCCGCAAGAAGCGCGAAAAGCAGCTTGCGGCTACTCTCCGAGCAGGCCATTCCTTCGATCATGCCCGGCGAGTGGTCGAGGCGAACGCTGAAGCGGAGCTGGAAGAATGGGTCGAAGAAGCACGAGACTAATTCCCATCCTAATGATCGCCGTAATCATGGGCTGTTCGCCCGCAGCCGATGTCGCGGCCGCTCGGGCCGAAGTTACACCAGCGGATCAGTCCATCCACCCGGTCTCAGGGCTGGGACTCGTCCCGGTTGTCGTCACCGGAAAGGACGGGTCGCATGAGTTCGTCGCGGAGATGGCCGACACTGCGGAAAATCAGACGAAAGGCCTGATGTACCGCACCGAGCTTGGCCCCGACGAGGCAATGATTTTTCCAAGCGAGCAGCCGACAGCGCGCGCATTTTGGATGAAGAACACGCCCATTCCGCTCGATATCATTTTCATTGGCCTGGATGGCCGTATCTCAAATATCGCTGCAATGACCGAACCCTATTCCGAAGATCAGGTCTATTCGGTCGGCTCTGCGAGCGCGGTGCTCGAGATTGCCGGTGGGCGTGCGGCCGAACTCGGTATTGAGCCGGGCGATCGGGTTGCGTGGTGAAACGCTCACGAGAAGCTTGGCGCAAGGACACGAATCGGCTAGGCGCGCGATCATGAGTTTCCTCGGCAAAATCTTCACCTGGTGGAATGGCGCGACCATCGGCACGCACCTCTGGAGCTGGCGCAACGGCGAACAGGTCGGCACCGATGCGCAGGGCAATGCCTATTTCCGGTCCAAGCCGAAGAAGGGCCAGCGCGAACGCCGCTGGGTGATCTACGAAGGTGTGAACGATGCAAGCCGCGTGCCGAGCGAATGGCACGGCTGGTTGCATGGCGCCTTCGACGATGTGCCGGAGAGCAATCTTCCGCCAGCGCGGATTTGGGAAACCGATTACACGCCCAACGCAACCGGCACGGCTACGGCCTACCGTCCGCAGGGCGCGTTGGAGCGGGGCGGTAAGCGTGCCCGTGCGGTAGGCGATTACGAAGCTTGGTCGCCGGACGCTTGATCATGTTTCGGCCGGTCGCGCTTTTCGTGGCGGTGTCGCTGGTCGTCGCCTGCTCGGATGATCCGCCCGAGCCGGCGCCAGTACAAACGCAGATACCCGAAGAGCTCGAAAGCATCGACCTCCCTGAAATTTCAGGAGATGAGGCCGGCATCGGCACGCCGATGGACGAACGTGTTGCCACGATCGGCTTGTTGAACAAGCGCAACAATTTAAGCGAAGATCTGGAACTTAAGCCCGGCGAGCAAAAACGTGTGGGCGACGTGATCATTCGATTGCGCGCCTGCGAACGCACTGCACCGTGGGAGTTCGAAAAGGACGAAGGCGCCTTCCTGCAAATGCTTGTCCGCGAGCGCGGGACTCAAAATGATTTTCGGAAAGTTTTCTCAGGCTGGCTGTTCAAGAACAAACCGGCGCTGAATGTGGTGGAGCACCCGATTTATGATGTCTGGGTCAAATCCTGCGCGATGGACTTCCCTGGCGAAGAGTGAGCCAGGATTTCGGCGAATGCGTCGGGCAAGCTCATAAGAGGATACCCTTTGGCCTCAAAGAGTTGCTCGAGGTAGGCAGCTTGTGGCATGGCTACCGCACCCATTGACCCCAAATGTCCGGTCATGAACTGACAATCCAGAAGCACGTATCCAGCGCGACGCATCGAAGCGACCAACCAGGTAAGAGCGACCTTGCTAGCATTGGTAGCGCGGCTGAACATGCTCTCTCCGCAAAATACTCGGTCGAACGTTACTCCGTATAAGCCGCCAACCAATGTATCAGCGTCCCACACCTCGACCGAATGTGCATGCCCAACCTCGTGGAGGGCAATGTAACTCGCCTCGATCTGGTGGCTGATCCAGCTTTCGGAAAGTTCTTCGCGGGGCTGAGCGCACGCTGAGATCACGCCCGCAAAGTCCTCGTCGCAGCTGACTCTGAAGCGCTCTTGCCGAATCACCTTGCGCAGGCTTCGCGAAAGGTGAAACCCGTCGAGCGGAATGATGGCCCGTTCCCGAGGCTCGACCCAATAGACTTCCCGATCGCTTCGATGATCCGCCATCGGGAACACACCGCTGCGATAGGCGCGCAACAGGAGTTCAACCGGAATGAGGTCGGAAGGGGGGGCATGCATGGATTTATCTCTAACAGTTTGAACTCGGGTGCGATACGCGTCTTGCCAATTCGCGCGCCCCATACTAATGCGCCCCGTCTTGACGCTGCAGGGGTGTAGCTCAGCTGGTAGAGCATCGGTCTCCAAAACCGAGGGCCACGGGTTCGAATCCTGTCACCCCTGCCATTTTCTTCTCATGACTTGTCGCTTACGCACGTCCGCACTATCGCGCGGTACATGACAGAAGAAGAAAATAAGAAGCGCGATCTCAAGGATCGCAAATTCTACCCGGCCGAAAAAGAGGCCGAATTCGAGAAATCTCAGCCCAAGCAAACGCCGCAGACGGCGCATCCAGCCTATAAACTCGCGTTTCAGGACAAAGAGTTCTTGCTGCGCGAGGAATTGCGCCCTGTACGCTTTCAACTGGAATTGCTGAAGCCGGAAATGATCCTCGACGAGGCTGGGGTTGGCTCCACCATGGTAATGTACGGTAGCGCGAGAATCCCACCTCCCGAAGCTGCCGACGAGGCGCTTGCGGGCGCCAAGGATCTGCCCGAGGACGAGCGCAGGGTTGTTGAAAGCCTGGTAGCAAAATCCAAGTATTACGGCGAAGCACGCAAGCTCGCGCGCATAGTGACGGAAAAGTCGATCATCGAGGATGGTAAAAGACAATTCGTCGTATGCTCGGGTGGTGGCCCCTCGATCATGGAAGCAGCCAATCGCGGCGCCAGCGACGCGGGTGGGGAAAGCATTGGCCTGAACATCATCCTGCCTCACGAGCAGGCGCCAAATACCTACGTGACGCCGTACCTTTCCCTGAATTTTCATTATTTCGCTTTGCGTAAAATGCACTTTTTGCTGCGCGCCAAAGCTGTTGCCGTTTTCCCGGGAGGCTTCGGAACGTTCGATGAATTCTTTGAACTGCTGACGCTCATCCAGACAGGAAAGATGAAGCCCATGCCAATCCTCCTATTTGGTGAGGATTTCTGGAAACGGGTCGTCAATTTCGAAGCAATCGCCGAAGAGGGCACTATTTCGAAAAAGGACCTCGAACTGTTCCGCTGGTGCGAAACGGCGGAGGATGCCTGGAACCATATTTCGGCGTTTTACGAACTTGATCGTTAGAGCGCGTCGCCCGGCTCCAGCTTCCTGACTGATTGGTGGCCCAGCGGGCCGTTTCCTCGGCCATACCCAGGGGCATTTTCAATGGCTGCTCGTGTGAAAGCGCGAGCTATGCGCACGGCGTGGGTGAGTGGCTGGCCGTGTGCCAGCATAGTGGCAAGCGCTGAGGAAAGCGTGCACCCGGTGCCATGCGTGTGGTCGGTATCAATCCGTTCGTGACCAAAGCTGGCAATCTTGCCGCTCGCCGATACGACGTAGTCAATAACCTGATCACCATCCGCGTGACCCCCCTTCGCCAAAACGATCGCATCCTGAGCGTCGGCGAGTTGGCGTGCCGCGTTGAAAATTTCGTCGGAAGGTATATCCGCGCGTCCGGTAAGAGCCGCAAGTTCCGGCAGATTTGGTGTTACTACGGTGGCGATCTGCATCAATGCACTGAACGCTTCGACAGTATTGTCATCGGCTAAGATTGCACCGCTCGTCGAGACCATTACCGGATCAAATACGATGGCTCCGGCGAAACTCTTCAGTCGCTCCGCCAGCGCCAGCGCGATTTCGGGCGATCCCAACATACCGATTTTGATGGCATCCGCGCCGATGTCCGAAAGGCAACTTTCAACTTGCTCCAGCACGAAATCGGTGCCGAACACTTCGACGTTCTGAACGCCGATAGTATTTTGGGCAGTGACGGCTGTTATGGCCGTCATCGCGTAGCCGCCAAGCATGGTGATGGTTTTGATGTCGGCCTGAATGCCCGCTCCGCCGGATGAGTCGGATCCGGCAATCGCCAGAATACGAGGCGCTTGTAGCCGATCAGCCATTCTCGCCCATCCGAACAGTGGCGGCTGGGTATTTCTTCTGTAGTTGAGAACTTCTCGTCGGCCGGTCCATAAGTTCACCCCCGCAGTTGGGGCAAAGATCATCCAAATTATCCGCACAATCAGCGCAAAACGTACATTCTAGGCTGCAGATGAATGAACCGGGCGCCTCCGCCGGGGTAAGCGCGCCGCACTTCTCGCAGTTGGTTCGCATCTCTAGCATCAGGCAGCGGCCTTCACGGCGTCGCAAATACGGTCGACCACTTTTTCCACCTGCCCTGCATCATCACCTTCGGCCATGACTCGAATGACAGGCTCGGTGCCGGAGGGCCGAATCACAAGGCGACCCTTGCCTTCGAGTTCTTTTTCAGAATCGGCTACCGCTTTTTTAACAGCTTCATTCTCCAGTGGAACGCCAGCTGAATATCTAACGTTCTTCAGAAGCTGGGGAACCGGATCGAAAACGTGCAGCAATTCGCTCGCTTGTTTACCCAAACGGACGAGGCTGGCGAGTACGCGCAATGCGGCTACTGTGCCATCACCTGTCGTGCCGTGATCGGTTAAAATCATATGACCCGATTGTTCACCGCCTACGTTGAAGCCACCCTCGCGCATTCTTTCTAGCACGTAACGATCACCCACCTTCGTTCGCTCGAGTGAGAGGCCGATACCTTGTAAATAGCGTTCGAGCCCAAGATTGCTCATCACGGTCGCAACGACACCGCCTCCAGTAAGGTCGCCGCGCTCATGCAGGCGTGAGGCAATCAAAGCCATGATCTGATCCCCATCGACCGCTCGGCCCTTTTCATCAATCACAATGAGCCGGTCCGCATCGCCATCTAGGGCTATTCCGATGTCTGCCTTTTCCTCGATTACCCGAGACTTGATCGCATCGAGCGAAGTTGATCCCACACCGCGATTGATATTGATGCCGTTCGGCTCGACGCCCATTGCAACGACATCTGCTCCAAGCTCCCAGATGGCAGAGGGGGCAACGCGATAGGCCGCACCATTTGCACAGTCGACGACGACCTTAAGGCCATCGAAACGGATGTCGCTTGCAACCGATTGCTTGACCGCATGAATATATCTCCCGCTCGCATCATCGATGCGGCGTGCACGACCGATCATTTCCGGCCTTACGAGCAACGGCTCTTGTTCCATCAGCGTTTCGATGGCCATCTCTGCCGCATCGGACAATTTGAAGCCGTCCGGTCCGAACAACTTGATCCCATTATCTTCGAAGGGATTGTGGCTGGCAGAGATCATGACTCCGAGGTCCGCGCGCATTTCTCGGGTTAGCAAGGCAATCGCGGGCGTTGGTAGAGGGCCGGTCATGATCACGTCCATTCCGACGCTGGCGAACCCTGCCACTAGGGCGCTTTCGACCATGTACCCTGACAGGCGGGTATCCTTACCGATAACAACTCGGTGACGATGGTCGCCGCGGAGAAAGTGTGTTCCCGCTGCGTGTCCGACCTTCATTGCATTTTCTGCGGTCATAACGCCGTCGTTCACCCGACCGCGGATACCGTCAGTGCCAAAAAATTTGCGGACCATCGCTACCTCTCGTAAAAATCCTAAGTGGCCTACAGAGCCCACTGTCGCCTAAAGAAAAGCCCTATGCTGGCAGTTGTGTTCCTATTGTCTTGGCCATGTGCAACCACAAGCTCTGATGTGCGTTAGGGTTTCGAACACCCGATTTTTCAACACCAATTCTTAAAGGGGACCATTCCATGGCTTTCGAGCTTATCGACCTTCCTTATGAAGACACCGCCCTTGAACCAGCTGTGTCGGCGAAAACGCTGAGCTATCACCACGGCAAGCATCACAAGGCTTATATCGACAAAACAAATGCTGCAATCGAAGGCGGCGACCTTGAGGGTAAGAAGCTCAAAGAGGTGATTTCGTCGGCTCGCGGTAGCGATCAGGGCCTTTTCAACAACTCTGCGCAGAGTTGGAATCATGGATTTTACTGGCATTCGATGGCCAGCGAAGAAACCGCTGCTTCAGATGAACTTAAGAGCATGATCGACAAGGCTTTCGGCTCGGTCGACAATCTCAAAGATAAGCTTAAAGAGCGCGGTGCCGGGCATTTTGCCAGCGGCTGGGTTTGGCTCGCAGTAAAGAATGGCGAGCTGACTATCGAAGAAACCCATGACGGTGATACTCTGGCGGATCAGGACGGTGTTAACCCGCTACTGGTCATCGATCTGTGGGAACACGCTTACTATCTCGATCATCAGAACGCACGTCCTGAATATCTGGGTGCTGTGAGTGACAAGCTTAACTGGAGCTTCGCGAGCGATAATCTTGCCCGTGGCACCACTTGGGAATATCCTGGCTGAGCAGCCATTCCGTGAAGACTCAAAAAGCCGCTGTGCGATGGCACGGCGGCTTTTTTAAATTTCGGTGTCGGGTTCCGCAGAAAGATCGAGCAGATTGTTGGCAAAAAGCGGTTCGCCAAAAATAAAGCCTACCAGGTTTGGCCTTCCGACATGATCGAACAATGCGGTCAGCATCAGTAATATAGGGACCGAAAGAAGGGCGCCGAAAACGCCCCAGATCCACGTGAAATAAGATAACGCTATTAAAATCATGACCGGGTTCATAGTGAACCGCGCACCAAGTATCGACGGCGTAACCACATTGGCCTCGATCGTATGCAGACCAAGATAGGCTGCCGCGGGTATTAGCCCCAGAAACATGGTTTCGGCGGTTCCGATGCCAAAGAGGGCAAGCAATCCAACCATCACTGTCGGACCGATGTAGGGCAGGAAGTTCAGAATTGCGGCGAGGCCGCCCCACATGATCGGGGCATCGACATCAAGTGCCCAAGCGCCCAACGCGACAATGATGCCAACTGCGGCGTTGATCCACCCGACCGTCAGAATGTACGCCGCTACCCGGTCCTGCACTTCGCGAAGTACGCGCGCAGCCTTGATGCTGGTTCCAAAATTCGTCCGGCCAAACAGTAAGCGCTGACGAAGCCGAATACGGGCTTCGATCATGAAGAACGCCATTAACAAGGTGAGAATGGTTTCGATCACCAAGCTAGGTGTCGCAAAAGCGAGTTCTTCCAATAAGCTCGGCGTGGCAACGACGACTTCTTGCGACTCGCCGCGGTCCACTAATTCGGCGAGCTGTTCGTTTATCTGCCCGATCCATGCGAACTGGTCTCGCAGCTGGGTAAAGCGTTCGCCGACTTGCTTCAGCATCGCTGGCAACTGGTCGAAAAGTGCAATGGCAGGTTGCAGGATTAGAGCGAGCGCAAGCAGCAGGACCGCGAAAAAAACCAGTAATGAAATTAATGCAGACAGTGCGTTGGGAAGTCCCCATCCATTTAGCTTGTCCGCCAGAGGAGAGAGAATGACGGTGAGGATAATCGCGGTGACAACCGGAAGAAAGACTACCGATCCGATCGAAAGGACGAAGGGAAGGGCGAGAAACAGCCCGATGCCGATCAGGAGAACCAACGCGGAGATCAAACGCAGCTCTTGTTCGGCGAGCGAAAAGCGACCGTCTCCCTGCGAACCAAGGGAGGGAGGAAGACCTTCTTGTTTGATCTCGCTGTCAGTCATTTGAGCTTATCTCGCGCCTGATCGACAAGCGAACAAGGGAACTGGCTTCGCCATCAATTCCGCGAAGTAGAGCCCTGTCCTGCAGCGACATCGTCCAATTCCTCAAGTATAGCTCGATGTGCTGTATCGTCGTCTATCGAGCGCTTTGGAATAGACCCATCGGCTAGCATCGCATTTAGAGCGGAACGGGCGCGTCCAACACGACTTTTAATCGTCCCAACCGCGCAGCCGCAAATGTTAGCAGCTTCTTCGTAAGAAAACCCTCCAGCTCCTACCAGAAGAAGAGCTTCACGGCGTTCTGGCGGGAGTGTGAGCAGGGCGCGATGCATATCTGACAAGTGGATTGGTTCTTCCTGGCCGGCAGGCGCCGTCAGTATCCGCTCCGCCACGGTTTCATCATATTCCCCACGGAAGCGGTTGCGACGCATATCGGTAAGATAAGCGTTGCGCAGAATTACAAATGTCCATGCGCGCATGCTCGTTCCGGGCTGGAACCGTTCTTGTGCGGCCCAAGCCTTCAGCAGGGTTTCCTGTACAAGATCATCGGCCATGTCCGCGCGGCCGCAGAGACCGCGGGCGAAAGCGCGTAAGTGAGGAACGACATCGGTCAGTTCCTTTTTGAAATCGGCCTTCTCGGAGGCCGTACGTTGTTCAGCCCCCATCAGTCCTTACTGTCCAGTTGAGAAAGGAGATCCTTGAATGTGTCGGGAAGATCTTCTTCGACTACAGAATCATAAAGCCGACGAAGTCCAAGCGCCCAATCGGGGCGCTCGCCTTCGCCAGTTTTCGCTTCCTTGCCCGCGCCCGTTCCGGGCTTGCTTGCGGAAGAGTTATCAACGGTCATTGTGTAAAGATTTTGTCCTTAGCCTTCTCCGGAGGGAAGGTTTCTACCGCCCCGTTCCTTTGAATCATGATCCCTAGTTGTGCGACAACGACGTCACTTGCAAGAGGTTCCGACAAATCTCGACTTGTTGTTCAATTCAGGAAATTTAGAGGAACTTTCTCTCAGTCAGCGGATAGATGGGCAAAGCTGGGCTTAGAATTCGCGAGGCATACCGCTGGTACAAGAACAACTCATGCGACGGGGGAGGAAAAGACGTTGGCTCGTGGATTATCCACGAGCCGTACCCTTAGCTATTTTCCTTCTAGTGGCAGCGGTCACCGTTCTCAGCGTGTTCGCCATCGAAAGAGGCGAGAGGGTGAGGGAGAGCGCCGATCTCAGCCGTCAGGCCGATGCTATGGTTTCAGCTATCGAGAGGCGAGCTTACTCCAGTTCCTCCTTTCTACGCGCTGGCGCGGCATTATTTGGGTCACAACAAAACGTCACCAGTGATGTCTTCCGTCAATTCGTCTCGGAGCTGAGGCTTGATGCTGATTATCGGGGGGCAGAGGGGATCGGGTGGGCACCCGCGATTACCGATAGCCAGCTTCCTGCTGTGGAAGCGCAGCTCAGTTCGGGACGAATTGGTCCGATGCAGGTGAGGCCTACGCTAGATCAGGACCCGCGCAGCCAGCTTGTGCCAATTCTCTTCCTCCAGCCTGACACATTACGTAATCGCAGGGCGCTCGGCTTCGATATGTATTCAGAAGCTACGAGACGTGCGGCGATGGATGAGGCAACACGCACTGTCCGTCCTACCGCGAGTGGGCGCGTGAACCTTGTGCAGGACACCGGTCCTGACGAATTCGGCTTCATCATTTATATGCCCGTGTTCGACGGAAGTGGTTCCCAGCGCAGCCTAAAAGGTTTCGTTTATAGCCCCTTTAATGCTTCCCAGTTTCTCTCATCCGCTTCCGAGCTAATCGCATCGCCGGAAGCGGCACTTCGCTTTTACGATGTATCTGGCGGTAAACCGCTGATGATGGTCGAAACGGAAAATTGGTCGGATGATGGCCATACCGTCGAACGCGATGTCGATCTGGCAAATCGGCACATGGTGCTCGTTGTACAGTCAAAAAGGGATATGGCTCTATCGCCATTGTCCTTAATTACCCTGCTGTTCGGTCTAGCCGTTGCGAGCCTTCTCCTTGTTGTCGCTCGTCTACTCACGCAGCAGGCCCAGGAAGATAGTCGGTCCTTGGAGTGGTTCGCACAGCAGAACTCAATACGTAATTCTCTGACACGTGAATTAAATCATCGGGTGAAAAACACCCTCGCGAATGTGCTTTCCATTGTCTCGCTCACTCGCCGTCGGGCGGAAACTCTTGACGAATTTGCCGAGGGTATCGACAATCGTATCCGCGCGCTGTCGGCTACACACGACCTCTTGACGCAATCGGAGTGGGGCACGACGCCGATTGCAGCGGTCATTTCGGTCGAGCTTGCACCTTATACCAATGCCAATGATCACGAGGTCGTTGCTACTGGCCCCGATGTCGAGTTGGCGCCGAATGATGCCCTATCTCTTGGCCTTGCCATTCATGAATTGGCCACCAACGCAGCGAAATACGGTGCATTATCATGCAGCGGCGGACGGGTATCCATCAGCTGGGAGCTCGTAAATCCAAATCTGGCGCGTATCGAATGGGTCGAGAGCAATGGTCCCAGTGTCGCTCCCCCGACAAAGCGCGGGTTCGGCATTGATCTCATCGAAAAGATTGTCGCCCATGAACTTCGTCATCCGGTGGAATTGGAGTTCGATCCTGAGGGTGTGAGATGCCGATTGATGACGGCAGTGCGCGAGCCAGGCGAATTTGCACTTCGTAGCAAATATTCCGTAGCTAAGATCGGACAATAAGAAGCCGATACCTTCTGTTCTCGCGATGATACGGTAGCGCCAACGCTCTAGCGGGCCTGCATTTTAGAGGACCGGCATTCATCAAGCTTGCTAACTCTGGACTATTGGGTGCGAATCAAAAAGGCCGCCGGAATTCCCCCCGGCGGCCTACAGATTTTGATTTATTTCGTCAGCCCAGCGGGCGGCTTGATCCAAAGAAGAGCGCTTGGCTGATTGCGGCGCGAACAGTCTGTTCCTGGAACGGCTTCGTTACCAAATAGGTAGGCTCAGGACGATCACCCGTGAGGAGGCGTTCAGGATAGGCAGTGATAAAGATCACCGGAACGCTATCGATGGCCAGAATGTCGTCAACCGCATCCAGCCCCGACGAGCCATCGGCCAGTTGGATATCGGCCAATACTAGCCCCGGCGTTTTCTGAGCCACGACTTCCTGGGCCTGAGTACGCGTAGCGGCAGTGCCACACACTTCGTGACCGAGCGAGGTTACGAGATCTTCGAGCTGCATGGATATGAGCGGCTCGTCTTCGATAATCAGAACGCTGGTCGCGCTCTCCCGATCAATTTCACCGACGGCTTCCTGTACGAGACGTTCGATCTCGTCGGTTTCCAGTTCCATGACTTCGCCTGCCTGTTCGACAGAGAAGTCTTCCAGTGTGGTCAGAAGAAGGGCCTGACGGTTGAGGGGCGTTATCGACTTCAGGCGATCCTGAGCAGCACCTTCGTGGCCCTGTTCACTATCGATATCGGGAACGTCCATATAGGCGCTCGACCACACCTTATTGAAAGCGCGATAAAGCGGAACGCGACCGCCTTCCAGAGAAGACTTGAGCTGTTCATCAGCCAGCGCCGCCTCGAGGGTGGCGCGGACAAAGGCATCTCCGGTAGCTTGCGAGCCGGTCAGAGCCCGCGCGTAGCGGCGAAGATAAGGTAAGTTTTTAGCAATCTGGTCACCAAGCGACATATAACCCCTTCCGTGGTTTGCGCGTGCTGAACGCCCCGTATCAGCATAGGTTCCGGCAATCACGGGGAAATCCTGTGATTTGACAAACGGATTTTTTCTTACGACGGAAACGAGATCAGCTTGTATCAACTGAGGCATGGGGGCCTGCCTTGCTCGACGTCGCCAATCCACATAATTGCGTTCACTGCCCACTTCAAGAACGCCGCGGTCTACGCCGGCTGGACGAAGCGCAAACTCAGTATATCAACCGGATCAAAACCGGTGAATTACTCGTCGACAGAGGCGAAACCGTCTTGGCAGAGGAGGCCAGCGCCACGCACCTTTTCACGGTTCTCGATGGCGTGCTGATCCGTTTTCATTCTTTGGAAGACGGTCGCAGACAGATCGTAAACTTCATGTTTCCGGGTGATCTAGTGGGCCTGCAGGCAGCATTCGATGATCCCAGCACTCATTCGGTCGAAGCTGTCACACCCGCTCGTTTATGCGTTTTTGATCGCAGCGCTTTTATTGAACTTATCAAGGATAATCCTCGCTTGGGCTATGATGTGACTTGGCTCGCGGCAAAGGAAGAAACCGCGCTCGAGAACCATATCGTTTCGCTGGGTCAGCGCAGCGCGAGGGAGCGAGTCATATTTCTAGCGGTTTGGTTAATTGACCGGGCACAGGCCACCGGGGTTGCTGGTGAAGGTAACAAGCTAGCTCTCCCGATCACGCAATCACAGATCGCGGATATGCTCGGGCTGTCGCTGGTACATACTAACCGAACGATTCGGGCGCTTCACAATGAGGGGCTGGTACATTGGGGGCAAAAAGAGATTTGCGTGCCCGACATGAATAGTGCTGCAGATCTGGTAGGGATCATACGAAGCGATGATAGCGATCGACCTTTCATCTAGATCAACGGTGTGTGTTTGCCGGGATTGAAAAAATTCTCACGTGGTGGGAACCCGATATCTGCTGGCTCATTTACCTTATGTCACCGCCGAGACCCCCCTCCCGTCCAAGCGGCAGGTGATACGATCCCGAAAGGCCTTCGCTCAAAAAGAGCGGAGGCCTTTTTTCTTGCTCATTAAAAGGGTCAAGAAACCGATCAAAGGTGATCTCGATCAATTGACGCTTATGCCGAGATTGCCCTCTTATGCGAGGATTTTCGCTCAATCGTGTGCCAGCTTGCTCCGCAAACGCGAGATGATACCCTCGCGCTTCGGCTCCCGAAGGAGTTGAACGAGAACTTCCGGCTCGTATGGTTTCTCCAAGACGGTTCCCATGCTTGCAATCTCTTCGGGAATGTCTTCCGGCATACCCGTTGAAAACACGATACGCGGGCTGTCGGGGCCTAGCGTTCTGACCAGTTCCGCAATCGCCCAACCATCGTCTCGGTCAGCCAAATGCACATCAAGAATGATAACTTCGGGCTGCTTGCGGCGAAGTGCGGCCAAAGCCTCATCAGTGGTGGGGCAGATTTCCACCTCGATAACGCCAGCATCGGTGAGTGTTTGCTCAATCGTCAGTCCGATTATTGCATCGTCTTCGACGACCAGCACATGGCGAGGAAGGCGGGCTGAGATTGAGTTTGTTTTCACGCGGCCCTTATCGATCTACCAATGGTTAGCGCCACAAAGGGACGCTGTATTCCCATGGAACGGCGGGCGAAGTCTACGAGTTCCCATGGCGGCTAATCCACTGGAGTGCTGTGGCCAATGGGCCACGGCCTCAGAGAGCAGAAATAGATTTCTCATAGATCACGTATTCACGATTGACCTTGCTCTCTATAGTGTCCGCGATCGCTACCATTCCCTTGTTGTCATCGAGTATCCATCCGATTTCGGCGCGCTTGCTGTTGTAATCAGTTGTGGCGCTGCGACGGATAAATTCAATCATCATGAAGGCGAGTTGGCTTGCAAGGCGCGAGTTCTGAAATTCTTTAAGTACGCCCATAAGCGGCACGCGCATTCCAGCGCCCATGGGTTTCCTGAGCCAGCGCAGGATCCTGATCCAGCCAAATGGAAAAAGCTTCCCATCGGTCTGCTTCAGAACTTCGTTCATGTCCGGAAGCACCATCATAAAAGCTACAGGCTTGCCGTCGAGTTCGGCGATCATGTTGAGGCTTGGCTTGATGATCGGCTTCATTTTTTTCGCGGCATGCGAGATTTCCGCTTCGGTAAAAGGTATAAAGCCCCAATTGTCCGACCATGCATCGTTGAGAATGTGCAGAACGGTGCGAATTTCCTCGTCCCAGTTTTGCATATCGATCTGGCGGATGACGATGCGATCGTTCTTTTCTCCCGAAGACACAATTCGCTGAACGAGCTTTGGGAATTCCTGGACGATATTGAGATCAAAGGTGTAGAGTCGTTTTGCTTCCAATAAGCCGAAGCTCTTCATCCAGTCCTGATAATGCGCAGGATGATGTCCCATCATGAACATGGGTGAATGATCTTGCCCTCGGACGAGTAGCCCCGGTTCCTCCCAGATGGAGAGCGAGATCGGGCCCAGCATGCGCGCCATGTCTCTCGACCGTAACCATTCGCTGGCTTTCGAAAGAAGCGCATGTGCGGTCGTTTCGTCTTCGGCATCGAAATAACCGAACATGCCGGTGCCCGGACCCATGCCCTGTTCCCGTGGCAGCTCCAAGGCTAGGTGATCAATATGTGCTGATATGCGTCCTACAGCGCGCCCATCACGATAAGCGATGAAAAGCTCGACAGTTGCGTGGTGGAAAAATGGGTTCTTAACCGGATCGACGAGCTCAAGCTGCTCGGAGCGCAGCTGGGGAACATAATACGGTTCTCGGATCGCAAATTTACGGCCTAGATCGACGAAGTCTGCCCGATCTTTCTTGCCCTTTACCGATACGATGACGATATTGCTTTTGCTCACGCGTATAGTCCTTGTTCAGCCGCGGTTAGCCCTGTCTATGGCACCACGTAAAAGTCAAGGAAGCCTCATCGGCCGACGATTTCAGTGATCGAATGCGCACGCTGTAATTCCATGCTGTTCTGCGCTAAGGGCGCAGCTTCGGAACCAAAGATTATGAACGCAGAACCAAATTTTCCCACTGCCGGAAAGGCAGCTTCCCATCGCGAGCGAGGCTGGCTGACGCAGATCGTTGACGACAAGGCGATGCTCCGCGCAGCTCGCGATCTAACCAAGGATATCGCTGATCATCGGGCTGCAGTGTACTGGGCAGATATGGCCGGATCTGCGCTCATCGGCTATTGTGCTCTGGCTGGGGCTATCCTGATCGAGAATACTGCTATTGCGATCGTTCTCGCGGTGGTTGCCGTTCTTGCGCTTTATCGGGCGCTATTATTTATCCATGAGATTTCGCATTTCCGGAACGGCGCAATGCCCGGGTTTCGTACTGGTTGGAACGCGCTGGTGGGCATTCCAATGCTGACTCCGTCCTTCATGTACGAGCAGGTGCACACTTTGCATCATAAGCGCACGCAATACGGTACAGTCGCTGATCCGGAGTATTTGCCGTTAGCGCTCATGAAGCCGTGGAGCCTTCCGCTATTCGTTGTCGTCGCCATTCTTGCCCCAGTGGCTCTCATGTTCCGCTTCGCGGTTCTCGTTCCGCTAGGTGCGCTCATTCCGGCCGTGCGCCGTTTGACATGGCAGAGGGCGAGCGCGCTGGCGATTAACCCGGAATTCCGGCGCCGGCCGGCTGAAGGGGATTTGCGGTTGCGTGTATTGCTGCAGGAACTGGGCGGCTTTGTCTGGTCTTGGTTGCTGATCGGAAGCGTGTTCGCGTTTGGGTGGAAGCCTCTGCTGATTGCCCTTTCTGTTGCTTCCATAGTGGCGCTGCTTAACCAACTGCGCACTCTCGTTGCCCATTTGTGGGAAAACGAAGGCGATGCCATGACGGTTACGGCTCAGTTCCTTGACTCCGTCAATGTGCCGCCGCCTGGGTTTATAGCGGAGGTTTGGGCGCCGGTTGGATTGCGCTATCATGCGCTGCATCACCTCATGCCTTCGATGCCTTACCATTCGCTACCCGAAGCGCATCGCCGTCTTGCGCGTGAACTGGGCGAGGGATCTACCTACGCGGGCGCCAATCACGCCGGAATGAGTGTTCTCGTCGCGCGAATTGCTCGGAACACCATGCGCGGTCGTCCCTGACCTTGCTGTTGGGTTAGATCTAATGAACCGATTGTTCTAATAACGAGGGGAAGTGGCACCGTCACTCCTCCGTTCGGATCAGGACGGTTTCTCCGATCAACGCGAACAGGAAGAACGGGGCCCAAGCCGCAAGGAATGGTGGGTAGCCACCGAAGTTCCCCAGAGCGAGCGCTGCGTTGTCTACCACGAAATAGGCGAACCCAAGCGCCATGCCGATAAGCGCCCGAACGAACAGCGCGCCTGATCGGGCAAGCCCAAAGGCCGCTACCGCGCCCAAGAGTGGCATCAAAAATGAAGAGAGGGGGCCTGATAGCTTGTGCCACCATTTGGCTCGCATTTCCCCTGTCCTACGTCCAGCTTCCTCAAATGCCGCAATTTGGTCACCTAGCTGCCAGAAGGGCACCGCATCGGGATCTATCTTTGCGAGATCGATCTGGGAGGGGGTAAGCTCCATTCCCACCGTCATACGCTTGGTTTTGCGCTGGGAGGCGCTGGCAATATCAAAACGCGTAACGTCGTCCAGCTGCCAACCTGGTTCGGCATAGTGCGCTCTTGCGGCGTCGACCTGTTCCACGATAGCGCCGTCCGCACTGCGACGGTACCAAGTAACATCGCGCATACGGATGTTCTTTCCGCTGCCAGTGAGCTGGGCGGCGGTGATGATATTGGCTCCGTCGGTCAGGTAGACATTGGCGCGTACCTGGGATTCTTCCGGGATCGGCCCGAAATCGGCTGCGTCCCAAGCCTTGAGCGTCGCCGTTGAACGGGTAACGACACGTTCGTTAAAAATGAAGCTGACTGCGCCCATGACCAAAGCTGTAAGCAATAACGGTGCCAGCACCTGATGGGCGGAAAGTCCTGCGGCTTTCATCGCGATCACTTCGGAATTCTGGTTCAGCGTAACCAAAGTGATCAGCGTGGCCAGCAATACCGAATAGGGGAGAAACCGCTGTATCAGTTGCGGGATACGGAGCCCGGCATAGGTGAGTAACTCGCCTTGGCCATTTCCAGGAACAGCCAGGATCTCTCCGCTGGTCGATAGCAAGTCGAGCATCATCAGCACCAGTACCAGCATGGCTAGTACTGCAAGAATCCTGACAAGGAAAAGCTTGGCAAGATAGGTGGTGAGAGTGCGAGAGGGAAAGAAGTCCAGCTGCATGATCAGGCCTCGATATCTCCATCAAGCACCACTTTGCGCCGCCTTCGGAACAGTTTTGTGATGCGCTTGGCGACTTTCGAGAACCAGTTCTCCAGTGCGCCAATTGCCTGGCCGCCGGGAACGAAGGCGACCCGATAATACATCCACAGAATCAACGCCGCAAACAACAGAAACGGGATCCAGAGAGCCAATATCGGATCTACCATGCCCAACGCGCCCACATCCTCTCCATACTGGTTGACCTTGTGATAGGCGACCACCATCACGATGGAGATAAAGACACCCAAGGCGCTCGTGCTTCGTTTGGGTGGAATGCCAAGTGCAACTGCCAGCAACGGCATGAGCGCCATCATCACCACTTCCACCAATCTGAAGTTGAAGCTGGCCTGCGAAGCAGCGCGCTTGATCTTGGGCTCATCGTCAGCCCAGCCCATCCGTAATAGTTCGGGGAGAATATATTCACGCTCGTCTTCGCCTCGTGCACGGAATTCCTCGATTGCTGGCAGGTCGATCGGCAAATCGTGGCGGGTGAATGTCAGAACGCGGGGATCTTGACTGCCGGTATCCTGAACTATCGTTCCGTCAGTCAGGCGCAGAATGATGGTATCGGGATTATCTGTTGTCGCGAGGAAGGCCCCGGACTTCGCACTTATCGAAAGCACCTGTCCTTTGTCGTTGGCGACGCGTGCGAAAATGCCCTTCAACTCCCGGCCATCGTCCTCACTAGACTCGATACGCAGAGCCATACGATCTGCAATCGTGTTGAATTCACCGACTTTTATGGAGGCACCAAGGGCGCCGGAGCGTAAGTCGTACTCCAGCCTTTCATAAGTGAAGCGACTGACGGGCTGGACGAAGAACACCAGGGCGATGTTGACCGCCATCAGTACAGCGGTAATCATATAAGGTACGCGCAGTAGTCGACCATATGACATGCCGACGGCCCTGAACACATCCAGTTCGCTGGTAGTCGCTAATTTGCGAAACGCGAGCAGTATGCCGAGTAGCAAGCCGAGGGGAATGGCCAAGCTCGCATATTCCGGCATGAGCGTGGCGAGCATCTTGAATACGACACCCACCGGCCCCCCTTCGACAGCCACGAAGTCGAGCAGGCGAAGCATCTTGTCGAGCACGAGTAGCGAGGCGGCGAGCGCAAAAACACCAAGCATTGGCACGATAACCAGCCGGAAGATGTAGCGGTCGATTGCGGGGATGAAATTGAACACTCGGTATCCGGCCTGTAGGTCGCTTGAGACAGAGGCCCTAGCGCGAAAAAAACCCCGCGTCATGCGTTACCGGCGGTGACGCCCTTTACGCGCTCTGTGAAAGATACGGGCATTGGGGCGCGACGGTGTATCTCGCTCTGCGATCTGGAAGGAGCAACTCTCACCGCGCGAGTGCCGACGCGCTTGTCGGTCTTTGTTGATAGGACCGAGAAAGAGGCGGGCGACGAAGAAGTTACCGGTTTAGGCTTTTTCCAAGGTGCATTGCAGAGGGTGCTGATTTTGACGAGCGAAGTCCATCACTTGGTTCACCTTGGTTTCGGCAACCTCGTATGGGAAAATTCCGCACACGCCGACGCCCTTCTGATGAACGTGGAGCATCACCCGCGTAGCCTCTTCCATATCCATTCGGAAAAACCGTTTGAGCACGATGACAACGAACTCCATTGGAGTGTAATCGTCATTCAGAAGCAGGACTTTGTACTGACTTGGCTTCTTTGGTTTCGCACGCGTTTTTGTCGCGACGTTGGCCTGACCGTCACCTTCACCGGGGTCGTCGTCTCCGGCTGAACCGCGCGTAGTCTGGTTTGGAAGAGGATGGATCATTACGGCGCCAATATCGTATCGGTTCGCGAAATCGCAAGCGTGTAAACAATCCTGCTCCAATTGTGCACTCAAGCCGATATCGTGATGGCTGGCGAACTGGAGCGATTGGTCGAAGCAAAAGGGCCGAATGACATCGAACGTCATCCGACCCTTTAATCTACCGGGCGATGGAGAGAGGAGAGAGGCCCAGCTGAATGAAGCAAATTGCCTTAGGCGGTCGTTCGCACCTTTTCTGCGGCGAGGCTCATACGACTCGACAGAGGAGCAAATGCTTCGTTCAGCAGCTTGAGCATAGCTTCGGTGTTTTTCGATGCAGTCGAGACCATAGCGTCAAAGTTGCGACGCGCGATTTCACCTTGGAGCTGGAAAAGATCGGTCGGCGACTTTGCGGACGCAAGGTTCTTGACGTCGCCCTGCATGGCATCAGCTACCGATTTGGCTTCTTCCACATAGGTCCGGCCCATGTCCTGCATACCCGAAGCAAGGATCTTGCTGCTCTCGACCATTGCCTCGAAATTTCCCTTCTGGAATTCGACAGCTTCCTTGGTCATTTCGGTTCCCTTGTCATAAGCAGCCTTGGCACGGCTCTGCATTTCTTCAGCCATATCGTTCGTGACTGCTGTGTATTCGGTGGTTTTTTCTGTGTTGGCAGTTGCCATGATAGTTTCCTTCAATTTCGCGATGGGGGTATTTGAGGGGGCAGCGACCTGACGGCTGGCTGCTTTTTTCAAAGTGCTTTTGCGCGAAGAGGGTTTCTTCTTTGCTGGTGCTTTGGGGCCAGTCGATTTTTTGTCCGTAGCTCCGCTTGCGTCGAGCCCGGAAGGAGCAGCTACGGCCTCGGCCACTGCGTCCACTTTTACCGGCTGGTGGCTATCGACTTCGACTGCCTCGCCAACCTTTTCCGCGCTCGCGGTAACTGATTTATCGATTGCACCCGCATCAGCTTTTTTAGCTGTGGAGCCGTGCTTAGTCTGGCTTTTGGCCATCGCAATAACCTCAAATTGCTGCACTGCACAAAATAGGCATCGCGGCTTTGAAGTCAAGCATTTTTGTGCAGTGCACAATAGCGTGCAGAAAGCTATCTCGCTCTTACGTATCGCCCGGGAGCGTCCTCAATAGCCTCGTCGCCATTGCTGCCTGGCATGCGCTTTCCGGTAGTCGGCGCCATCGTCTCATCTTGGCTGCGTAGCCATTCAATCCAGTCGGGCCACCAGCTTCCCGGGTGCTCTTCGGCAGCTTCGCGAAATTCGGCAAGGGTGCGCGGATTTCTCTCGTTCGTCCAATACTGATACTTGCCTGATGAAGGTGGATTGACCACTCCAGCTATGTGGCCCGAACCAGCCAGAATGAATTTGACCGGACCGGCGAAACGCTCGGTCATCCGCCAGACGCTCTCGGCCGGTGCGATATGGTCTTCTTTTCCCGCCTGAATATATGTTGGCGTATCAATCAGGCCGAGATCAATCGGCGTGCCGTCGATTTTCAGCGCATCAGCTTGTACCAACAGATTGTCCCGATAAAGGTCGCGTAGATATTGCTGGTGCCACTTCGCGGGCAGGTTAGTGACGTCCCCGTTCCAATGGAGCAGGTCGAACGCCGGATAATCTTCCCCTAGGAGATAGTTTTTTACGACGTAGTTCCAGATCAGGTCCGTGCCGCGCAGAAGATTGAAAGTCGCAGCCATGTAGCGCCCATCAAGATAACCGTCGGGCGATAATGCCTTGACGGTTCCCAGCTGTTGATCGTCCACAAAATTGAGCAGTTCGCCAGCTTTTTCAAAGTCTACCTGTGCCGTGAAGAACGTCGCGCTTTTCACACGGTCGGCTTCGCCGCGCCGGTGCAGCAGGGCGAGTGTAGCGGCTAGTGTGGTTCCGGCCACGCAGTAGCCGATCGTATGAACGCTGGGGACATCAAGTCGCTCGCGGACGTGGTCGATCGCATCGACCTGCGCCAGCGCATAATCGTCCCAAATAACGTCTTTCATACTGGCGTCGGCTGACTTCCAGCTAACCATGAATACCGTTACGCCCTGGTCGACCGCCCATTTCACGAAGCTCTTCTTTTCGTTGAGGTCGAGAATATAAAATCGGTTTATCCAAGGGGGAAATATCACCAGCGGAGTAGCCAGTACTTTGTCGGTGCTCGGCGTGTACTGGATCAACTGGTACAGCGGTGTTTCATGCACAACCTTACCCGGCGTGGTCGCTATGTTTTCGCCCAGGGTGAATGCGCTGGCGTCGGTGTGACTGAGCTGACCGCGTTGCATGTCGGCGAGGAGATGCTCCATGCCCTTGACCAGATTCTGGCCATGGGTTTCCAATGTCCGCTCCATCACCACTGGGTTAAGCAAGGGGAAATTGGCAGGACTAGCAGCCTCGGTGATTGCCTTTGTGGTAAACCGCAATTGGTCGCGCTGCTGGGGGCTGAGATCGGGCAAGCTTTCAGCCATCTGCTCCAACCGCTCCGCCAGGAAGAGATAAGTCTGATGGATGAGTGCGTAGGAGGGATGGGCCCGCCACTTCTCATTCGAAAACCGGCGGTCTTTCCGTGGTAGCTCTATTTCCTCAGCGCTTTTCTCAGCCGCTTTTGGCCCGAAGCCGTACTGACCCAGCACATCGGACCAGAGCTGCATACCTTCGTTCCACAAAGCCTGCTGCTGCTCTGTCTGTGCGATGGGCATTTGTTTATACCAGTCGCTTGCCAGAGCCATCCATCGTGCCGGATCGAAATACGGAACCAGTGCCTGCGGGTTGCTAAACTGCTCGGTTTGAAATTGAGCCCACAAGACCTGCAGCTGTGCCGTCGACTCGGACCAGGCACTCATTTCCTCCGAACTCATCAGATGATCGCCGGTCATAGCTGCCGGATCCATCGCGCCGCTCATCGGGGCGAAAAGTGCGCGCATCAGCTTGGCTGGCTGTTCATAGAGGTTGGTGAACGGATCAGGTGTCTCGGTCATGTCTCTCCCCTGCGGCTGTGAAGCAGCGCTTGTCAGGCCTCTACGATAATTCGCAGGCCCGCAAAAGCGAGCACCTTTGCGATTGAGGCGCGAATAGGTAATCAGTGCGATACTAACTACGCGCAACGGAGCCTAAATGTCCGACGAATTCTACCGCATCAAGCGCCTGCCTCCCTATGTGATCGCAGAGGTCAACGCGATGCGGCACGCGGCGCGGCAGGCCGGACGTGACGTGATCGACCTTGGAATGGGAAATCCCGATCACCCACCACCGCAGCACATCGTCGACAAGCTTTGCGAAGTTGCCCAGAAGCCCAGCGCGCACGGTTATTCGCAATCGAAGGGCATTCCGGGCCTCAGGAAGGCGCAGGCGAAATATTACCAATCACGCTTCGGCGTGGAACTCGATCCTGAAACTGAGGTGGTCGTCACCATGGGATCGAAGGAAGGTCTTTCGTCCATGGCGACGGCAATCACGGCACCGGGTGACGTGATCCTCGCGCCGAGCCCCAGCTATCCTATTCACACCTTCGGCTTCATCATCGCAGGAGCGACAATCCGTTCCGTCCCCACTACGCCGGACGAGCACTATTGGCAGGCGCTCGACAGCGCCATGGCCTATACCGTGCCGCGCCCGACCGTGCTGGTGGTCAATTATCCCAGCAATCCTACTGCGGAGGTTGTCGATGCCGCCTTCTATCAGCGGGTCGTTGACTGGGCCAAGGAGAACAACGTTTGGGTGCTCTCCGACCTCGCCTATTCTGAGCTTTATTACGATGGCAAACCGACGCCTTCTATCCTGCAAGCCAAGGGGGCAAAGGATGTGGCGGTCGAGTTTACATCCATGTCGAAGACCTATTCCATGGCTGGGTGGCGCATGGGATTCGCGGTGGGCAATGAGAAACTGATCGCAGCACTTACGCGGGTGAAAAGCTATCTCGATTACGGCGCTTTCACGCCAATTCAGGCGGCCGCCTGTGCAGCACTGAACGGGCCTCAGGATATCGTGGAGCAAAACCGCGAACGCTATCAGCATCGGCGCGATGTAATGGTCGAAAGCTTCGGCCGCGTCGGTTGGGACGTTCCCGTGCCGGCCGCGAGCATGTTCGCTTGGGCGCCCTTGCCGGATGGTTTCAAGCACATGGGTAGCCTGGAATTTTCCAAGCAATTGCTCGAACATGCGGGCGTCGCCGTCGCGGCAGGCGTCGGCTATGGCGAAGAAGGTGAGGGCTATGTGCGAATTGCCATGGTCGAAAACGAACAGCGCATTCGCCAAGCCGCGAGGAATATTAAAAAATTCCTCGCCGACCGCGCGAGTTAAGGGAGAGAGCCATGAGCACCGAACGCGTTACCATCGATCTTGCCGATAATGGGGTCGCGCAGGTTCGCCTCAATCGCCCGGACAAGATGAATGCACTCGACCCCGCCCAGTTCGAAGCGATCATAAATGTAGGTGAGCAATTGCGCAGCATGGAAGGTTTGCGGGCTGTGGTCCTTGCGGGAGAGGGGAGAGCTTTTTGCGCCGGGCTGGATGTCTCAAGCTTCACCGCCGCAGTAGATACTGATCGCAAGCCTTTGGCAGAGCGCACTCATGGCAACGCCAATGCGTTTCAGGAAGTCGCAATGACCTGGCGAAAATGCCCGGTACCTGTCGTTGCTGCGGTCCACGGCGTATGCTTCGGCGGCGGTCTGCAAATTGCAAGTGGCGCGGATATACGGGTTGTGCATCCCGCATCGCGCATGGCGATTATGGAGTTGAAATGGGGCCTGGTTCCCGACATGGGCGGCTATCATCTGTGGCGCGGACTTGTGCGAGACGATATCCTGCGCGAACTGGTCTACACCAACCGTGAATTTTCCGGGACGGAAGCGCATTCTTACGGTCTCGCGACGCATGTCAGCGAGGACCCGCTAGGCAAGGCGACCGACATCGCTAATGAAATCGCTAATCGCAACCCGGATGCCATCCGCGGGGCCAAACGTCTTTCCGAAGCTATGTTGGAAAATTCGGGAGACGAGATATTATTGGCTGAAAGCCTTGAACAAGCCGCCGTTATGCGCACTCCCAACCAGATCGAAGCCGTGATGGCCGGGATGCAAAAACGTCCGGCCAAGTATACCGACACGCCGACGCGGTAACCCTAGATCAGGGCGCATTCCGCATTCCTCGAATTAAACCCCGAACAAAAATCAACCACCCCACGGTCATCGATCCACTTCCACCGAGCACCGCAGCCGAGACCAGCAATTCCGTCATCGGGCCGGCTCTGTACCCATTGCCGGCTATAGGTAGAGAACTGCTCGCGCCCGTTGCAGCTGCGGCAGTAAGGCCAAGCCAAAGTGCGACCATACCGACAATAATCGCCCACTTGCCGATTTTGGCGACAGAGGGGCGGAGGTGGCCAGCGGTCCATATCGCACCTACAATCATTAGGGCCATGCCGCTCTGCACCGTAGTTAGATGCGCCGACAAAGCCATTTTTGGATTAACGAAAAATTGCAGTGCCGCTCCTTGGAGCAGGCCGAAAAGGAACAGGGTGGCGCCTGCAAGGATCAGGGTTCGCTGATCTCTCGTCAGGACTTTTCCTTTCTGCATCCTGATGCCCCTAACCGAAGATTGCGACGCATTGCATTCCGTCCAGAACCTGATCTCCTTCGGTATTCCACAATCGGAGGCGTTCCGAAGAATAGCCACCCGCAGCATGTTGGCTGGCGTTTTCGGAAAGCCACCATCCATCACGCGTTTTCGGGTTCGTGGTCAGAAGATTAAAGGACCAATTTATCGAACTGAGCGGCCCCTGCCGTTTCATCGCCCGCATCGCCCCAGGAGGCAGGACGTCACCTAGCAGGACCAGTTCACTAATGGGATCCAGCCGTTCGCTGTCCGTAAGGCGGGCCCAACGGCGGACGACCGGTTCCCCGGGGCCGCTGATGTCCTGTGCACGGCGTAACTCGAAATTATTCTGGATAAACGCGGGACCCTTGTCGGTCATTGTTACTTCGGCGTCTTCGGGTGGGCCAGGCCAATTCGCAATTTGCGCAGCGGGATGCTCGGCATTCGCGTCGCGCTCGGTACCGAATAGCCAGAAGGCCGTAAGCGTACATTGCCCCTCGCACCAGATCTCGCTGCGCACTTGAGCGACATTGCGTCCCTGACGGACGATTTCGCGTTTGAGTTCCAGCTCCGGTCCTGTGGGCGCTACGAAAGAGACTTGGCCCGCTTTTAATGGCGGTAAGTCAGGGAATGCCTTGATTGCAGCGGTATAAGCGATGAGGGCGGACGCGCCGCCATAGAGAGTGCGCCCCTGCATCCAATGATCGAGATTTTCGAAGCGTGTCGGGCCACCATCAGTGGCAACCGGATCGGTCAATCTAGCAATACTCATACATGGTATTTGCCAAGGTTTTCGGCTGCGTCCAGCACGACGTTACGTAAGGCGATTGCAAAGCTGCCGCAGAATCGCTAGTGGGCCGCTTCCCGTGCCGCAAGGCCGGGCGAGGCCCGATGGCGGAGTGGTTACGCAGAGGACTGCAAATCCTTGCACGCCGGTTCGATTCCGGCTCGGGCCTCCACTTCTCT
>NZOF01000106.1 GCA_002695185.1 Erythrobacter sp. | reverse complement strand
GGCCTTGTCCTTCTTGCCCGAACGGAACACTTCCTTGACCGCGGCACGACCAACGACGTTCTCGATCCGCTCCGGACCCAGCTCGCCCGCCATCTCCTTCGCGATTTCCTCGGTCAGGTGATAGATGACGTCGTAATACTTCATCTCCACCCCATCGCGCTTGACCAGTTCGCGGGCCTTGGCGTTGGGACGGACGTTGAAGCCGATGATCGGCGCATTGGACGCCGAAGCAAGGCTGACATCGCTTTCGGTGATTGCACCCACGCCTGCATGCAGGACGCGGACCTTGATCTCGTCGTTGGACAGGTTGTGCAGCGCCGAAGTGATCGCCTCGACCGAACCCTGTACATCGGCTTTCACCAGTACAGGGAATTCGATGACATTGGCGGCAAGCTTGTTGAACATCGTGTCGAAACTGGTCGGAGCAAGCGCGGTGCGCTTCTCGGTCGCCTTTTCCTGACGATATTCGGCCACTTCGCGAGCGCGCTGCTCGTTTTCGACAACGGTCAGAACGTCACCGGCACTCGGCACGCCGCCGAGGCCCAAGACCTCGACCGGCATCGAAGGTCCGGCCTTCTTGATCTGCTTACCCTGATCATCGACGATCGCACGGACGCGGCCGCTCTCGGTGCCCACCACGAAGGTGTTGCCCCGCTCAAGCGTACCACGCGTTACGAGCACGGTCGCCACAGGACCGCGGCCCTTGTCGAGCTGCGCTTCGATGACGGTTGCTTCCGCGAGGCGATCGGGATTGGCCTTCAGCTCGAGCAATTCTGCCTGAAGCGCGATCTTGTCGAGCAGATCGTCCAGACCGGTCTTCGCCTTGGCGGAGATTTCGACGTCCTGCACATCGCCCGACATCGATTCCACGATGACTTCGTGTTCGAGCAAACGGGTACGGATGTTGTCCGGATTGGCTTCCGGCTTGTCCATCTTGTTGATCGCAACGATCATGGGGACGCCAGCGGCCTTGGTATGATTGATGGCCTCGATCGTCTGCGGCATGATCCCGTCGTCCGCAGCGACCACAAGCACCACGATATCGGTGATGTTGGCACCGCGCTGACGCATTTGCGTGAATGCGGCGTGGCCAGGTGTATCGAGGAAGGTGACCTTGTCGCCGTTCTTCGTCTTAACCTGATAGCTGCCGATGTGCTGGGTGATGCCGCCCGCTTCGCCTTTCACGACATTGGCACCGCGAAGGGCGTCCAAGAGCGAGGTCTTCCCGTGATCGACGTGACCCATGATGGTCACGACCGGAGGACGCGGCTTGAGCGTTTCTTCCGGATCGACATCCGTATCGGCGGCGATATCGACGTCGGCCTCGGATACCTTCTCGATGTTGTGACCGAACTGTTCGACGAGCAATTCGGCAGTGTCCTGATCGATCGTCTGGTTGACGGTCACCATCATGTCGAGATTGAAGAGTTCCTTGACGAGGTCGGCACCCTTCTCGCCCATGCGCTTGGCCAGTTCGCCGACCGTGATCGCTTCGGGGACGACAACATCGCGGACCTGCTTTTCGCGCGGCTTGTTGGAGCCGCCACCTTGCATGCGGCGCTCTTTTTCACGCGCACGCTTGAGCGCGGCGAGGCTGCGCGCACGGCGGCCCTCGTCTTCGTTGAGAGCCTTCTTGACGGAAAGCTTGCCCGACCGGCGCTTGTCCGGTGTTTCCGCGGTGGCGCCGCGAGCAGGCTTCTCTTCTTTCTTCTTCGCGCGTTCAGGCTTCTTGATTTCCGGACGCTTGACCGGAGTGAACCGGCGCGGTGCAGGCGCAGAGGCATCTTCACTCTGAGCTTCCGCAACAGGCTCACTTTCTTCGGGAGCGGCTTCCGCCGGGGCAGCTTCTTCGGCTTTTTCAGGCGCTTTGGCAGCGTCTTCGGCGGCCTTCTTCGCCGCTTCTTCTTCAGCCTTGCGGTTTTCCTCGGCGCGCTTCTTTTCGTCCTCGGCAGCCTTGCGAGCGTTCTCTTCTTCGCGCTTGCGAGCTTCTTCAGCCTGACGCAAGCGATCTTCTTCAGCCTCGCGCTGCAGGCGAGCGACGCGCTCCTGCGGCGTTTCGTTGGAAGGAGGTGCCTTCTTGGGCGCAGGCTTCTTCGCCGCAGGGGCCGGCGCCGGAGTCGGCTCGGGTGCGGGCGCCGGAGCAGGTGCGGGCGCCGCCTCGGCGGGCGTCGGGGCTGGAGCCGCTTCGCCCGGTTTCACGAGCTTGCGGCGGCGCTTGACCTCGACCGCCACCTTGTTGGTGCGGCCGTGGCTGAAGGTCTGCTTGACCTCGCCCGGTTGCGCGCCCTTGAGGGTAAGCGGTTTACGGGCCGGTTTCTTGTCGTCGTCGCTCATTCTTGCTCGTTTCTCTTCGTTCAATCGTTCGTATCGGTCGCGGCGCGCGAATTCGCACGCCCGGATTCGTCGGGAATTTCCTGTCCCAAATAATGCATCAGCCGCGTCAAGGGCTTCATCACCCGAGCGGCCGCGGCATCGTTCGCCAGTCCGAAATGGACGACATTGTCGCGGCCCAATGCCACAGACAGAGCGTCGCGGTCCAGAGGGAGCGTCCAGCCGCGCTCTCCGCTGCCTTCGGCATCCCGACCAACCCGCCAGGCCTGATCGAGCTTCTTGCGCCCATCCTCGCTGGCGTCGCTGGCGTGGAAAAGCGCCGAGATACCACCAGCACGGGCGGTCTCGGCGATGCGCTGCGTCCCCAAGATAAGAGCTCCGACGCGCATTTCGAGACCCAACCGGTCAAGAAAGACGCGTTTGAGCGCATCTTCGATCTTCTGGGGCAGTTCTTCGGGTATTTCGAGATCGCCGGTCTTGAAGGCCCGCGCTAGGGCGCCCTTGAGCTTGCCACTCGCCTGCGCCTCTTCGATCGCGGCGCGTGAGGAACAGACCCACGCCCCTCGCCCCGGCGCCTTTTCCTGCGCGTCGGGGAGGACCAGACCCGATGGCGAAGCGGCAAGACGCACAAGTGCATCCCGCGATGCCGTCTCACCCGTCAGGATGCACCGGCGCTCCGGGCAGGACTTGTCGGGCCCGGAAGCTTTCCGGGCCTTGCCAGCCTCAGCGATGTCGGACGTCAGGCTCTCATTGGGTGGAGTCCGCATCGGCGGCCTCCTGCGTATCGGTCGTCTCGGCAGCAGCCGGAGCTTCCTCCTCGTCGTCGAACCAGTGGGCGCGGGCCGCCATGATGATCTCGTTGCCCTGCTCTTCCGTCAGGCCGTACTCACCAAGCACACCGCCCTTATCAGCTTCACGCTGCGGACGATCGCGGCGCATCGGCGGGCCATCGGTATTGTTCCGGCGACGCGGCGCTTCGCGCTTCTTGGCGATCAGTTCGTCGGTGGCGAGATCCGCCACGTCGTCGAGCGTCTTGAGACCGGCCTTGCCGAGCGTGACCAGCATCGCCTCGGTCATGTGCGGCAGCTCTGCCAGATCGTCTTCCACACCCAGTTCGCGGCGTTCGGTACGCGACGTCTCTTCCTGACGGTCGAGCGCTTCCTTGGCGCGGTTCTGGAGTTCTTCGGCCAGCTCCTCGTCGAAGCCCTCGATCGCTGCAAGCTCGTCGAGCTCGACAAAGGCGACTTCTTCCAGTTCGGCGAAGCCTTCGGCCACGAGCAGCTGCGACAGCGTTTCGTCGACGTCGAGTTCTTCTTCGAACATCTTGGAGCGCTCGGCAAATTCCTTGCTGCGCTTTTCCGAGGCTTCTTCCTCGGTCATGATGTCGATCTGGTTGCCCGTCAGCTGGCTGGCGAGACGCACGTTCTGGCCGCGGCGGCCAATGGCAAGCGAAAGCTGATCGTCGGGGACAACAACTTCGATACGGCCATCTTCTTCGTCAAGCACCACGCGGCTGACAGTGGCAGGCTGCAGCGCGTTGACGATGAATGTCGCGCCATCTTCCGACCAGGGGATGATGTCAATCTTTTCGCCCTGCAGTTCCTGCACGACGGCCTGAACGCGGCTACCCTTCATACCGACGCAGGCACCGACCGGGTCGATGCTGCTGTCATGGCTGATCACGCCGATCTTGGCGCGGCTGCCCGGATCGCGGGCAGCAGCCTTGATCTCGATGATGCCATCGTAGATTTCGGGCACTTCCTGCGCGAACAGCTTCTTCATGAAGTCGGGATGCGCACGGCTCAGATAAATCTGCGGGCCGCGATTATTGCGCTCCACCTTGGTAATCAGCGCGCGGACACGCTCGCCCACACGGGCGGCTTCACGCGGAATCTGCTGATCACGGCGAATAACGCCCTCGGCGCGGCCGAGGTTGACGATCACATGGCCGAATTCGACCGACTTGATCACGCCGGTAATGACTTCACCCGCGCGGTCCTGGAATTCGTTGAACTGACGCTCACGCTCCGCATCGCGGACCTTCTGGAAGATAACCTGCTTTGCCGATTGGGCATCGATGCGCCCAAGATCCACCGGCGGCAGCGGATCCACGATGAAGTCACCGATCTTGGCATCTGCTCCCAGCTTCTGGGCCGCCTTGAGATCGACCTGCTTGAAGTAGTCTTCCACTTCCTCGACAACCTCGACGACGCGCCACAGGCGAAGGTCGCCGGTTTGCGGATCGAGCTTGGCGCGAATATCGTTCTCCGCGCCGTAACGGTTGCGGGCGGACTTCTGGATCGCCTCTTCCATCGCCTCGATGACGATGGACTTGTCGATCATCTTTTCCGATGCGACCGCGTTCGCGATTGCAAGGAGTTCTGCCTTGTTGGCGGAAATGGCACTGGCCATCAGTCGTCTGCCTTTTCTTCTTCGATGTCGTCGGCACCGCTCGTGTCGAGCGGCTGGGTGGCGGCGATCAGCGCGTCGGTCAAGACGAGCTTTGCCGAATGTATAAGATTGCGGGGGAAGGAAACTTCTCCCGCCTTGTGATCCTCGATCGTGACCATGTCGCCATCGATACCTTTGAGATCGCCTTTCAGAGTGCGCTGACCGTGAACTTTCTCGGTCAGGGAAATCTTGGCTTCATGCCCAGCCCAGTTGGCAAAATCCTTTGCCCGCGTAAGGGGGCGATCAATGCCGGGGCTCGACACTTCCAAATGATAGGTGCCCGGTACGAGCACATCACCCTGCTCTTCCAGTTCGTCGAGTTTGTCGGACACCCGGCGAGAAAGAGCGGCACATTGTTCAATCACAAGCTGTCCGGTTGCCGGATCTTCAGCCATTATCTGGAGCGCCTGCCCACCATCGCCAGCTTCAGATGGCATCATCTTCACACGCACAAGGTCGAAGCCGAGCGCTTTCGCTTCGGGTTCGATGACTTCGTTCAGGCGGTCGATATCAGCCATTCACACTCCAGCTTCGAATGACGTTGCAGCAACAGCGTATCGTGCCGGCCCCTCGCGGCGCCAGCCCCACAGTGTTGCGACAATGTCGGGATGAAGGGGAGATAGTCGCGAGTTCGCGGAAAGGCAAGGGCTAAGGTCAGGAAGCGCCTATGGTTCGCTCGACAGCACCTTCGATCACTCTTTGACCACACTTACTGCCGATAATTCGCAACATCAGTCGGAATCTGTAAGGCCGTGCTTCTTTATTGCATGGCGCAACTGATCATAGCTCAATCCGAGTGCCTTCGCAGTCTGGCGCTGATTCCACCTATGCTTGCCCAGCGCATGCTCGAGAATCGCCTTTTCATGGGAATCGACAGCAGCCTTCAGATCGTCGATCTCATCCAGCTGAAGTCCATCATCGATCACCTCCGAAGCCGCTTGATCCCTGCCAGCAGCTGCTGCCGAAGGCATCGGTGCGGGCTTCCATGGGCTGTCGAATGGATCGAAAACGACATGCCCGATTGGATTTGACCAATCGTCCCATCTATATACCGCGCGCTCTACTACATTTCGCAATTCACGCACATTACCGGGCCAGAGGTGCTTCTCCAGCTGCTCCGCCACATGATCGGCGAAGCCTGGCCAAGCTTCCCATCCGAGTTCAGCCCCCATCCGTCTGCCGAAATAATCCGCCAGTACTTCGATGTCTCCTTCGCGCACGCGCAGAGGCGGCAAAGTGATTACCTCAAAACTGAGGCGATCGAGAAGGTCGGACCGAAATTCACCCCGCCTCGCCTTGTCCGGAAGATCTTCATTGGTGGCGGCAACGATCCGTACGTCCACTCTGACTGGGCGGGAAGATCCGATCCGCGTAACCTCTCCGTATTCGACAGCTCGCAAAAGACGCTCCTGGGCGCCCATGGAAAGTGTGCCCAATTCGTCAAGAAAGAGGGTTCCCTTGTCGGCCTCCTCGAACCGTCCCACACGCTGTTTGGTTGCGCCTGTGAACGCCCCAGCTTCGTGTCCGAACAATTCGGCTTCGATGAGGGTTTCCGGCAGTGCGGCGCAATTCATCGTTACCAATGGCTCGCCCCAACGCGTGGACAGGCGGTGGAGGCGCTCGGCGATCAACTCCTTCCCGGTACCCCTCTCACCGATAACGAGGACGGGCCTGCGCATAGGCGCGGCTCTACTCGCCCGCTCAACTGCGTCGAGAAAGGCACCGGACTGCCCGATGAACTGGTTTTCACGCTCCATAGCCAAGACATAGGAAATTTCCCCAAGGCTTGGCAATAGCCACCAACCCCGATGTGGAGCGAGGCCATAAAATTGGAGGTTTTCCGCGCCTACACGACTTTGGCACGGTCGTTGCTGAATAGGGGGTAACATAAATTCACGTCCAGGGAGGACACCATGTACGATCGCAAGTTCTTCAGCACGACCCTCGGCAAAGCCGCCCTTGCAAGCGTGGCTATGATGACTGCATTCGTCGCTTTGAGTTCGCAGATCACAGTCGCCACCCCGATGCCGATGGTGGCATCGATCCAGCAGATGGAAATAGCGTGACCAATCACAAGCATCCCCTTGGGCCGGAGCGCCTCGTCCCCGAAGAGTCCGAGCACGCGTCTCGGCAAAACGGCGCTTCGGCCCGCCCCGAACGGGTAACCTTGTCTCGTCTCGATAGCGAAGTTGAACGGCTCCGCCGTTCGCCTACTCCGACCCAGGACAAACCCCGCAATCGGGGCGCAGACTTTTTCTCCAGTGGAGCACCTTTAATGGGAATATTCAGCCGTACCCGCGATATCATCGCGGCCAATTTCAACGATATGCTCGATAAGGCGGATGATCCCCAGAAGATGATCCGCATGATCATCCTCGAAATGGAGGAAACCCTTGTCGAAGTTCGCGCCAGCGCTGCGCGCACCATCGCCGACCAGAAAGAAATGCATCGCCATACGGTGAAGCTGGACAAGCTGCAGGCCGATTGGGGCGAGAAGGCCCAGCTTGCGCTCTCGAAGGATCGTGAAGACCTCGCCCGCGCGGCTTTGGTAGAGAAGAAGAAGGCAGTCGATATGGCTGACCAGCTCAAGCAGGAAATCGCAGTTCTTGATGATGCGCTGCGCGCTTACGAGCAGGACATCACCAAGCTGCAGAACCGCTTGCGCGAGGCTCGCAGTCGGCAGACCGCAATCGCGGCACGCTTGGAAAGCGCGGAAAACCGCGTGAAGCTGCGCAGTCTGATGACGGAAGAGCGTGTGGACGATGCCTTGAGCCGGTTCGACCAGCTTGAGCGACGCGTCGACTATGCCGAAGGGCGTGCGGATGCACTGAGCATTTCGGACGGTTCGGCAAAACCAAGCTTATCCGACGAGATCGCCGCGCTGGAAGGCGCCGATGCGATCGATGACGAACTGGCACAAATGAAGAAGGCGCTCGGCAAGACAGACAGCGCCGAGAAGGAGGGCTGATCCATGGAAGAAGTATTTGCCGTCGTAGCGATATTCATCGCCCTGCCGTGGATCGTTCTTCACTACATAACCAAGTGGAAGACATCCGCCACGATCACGACCGACGACGAGGCCTTGCTCGAAGAGCTCTACAACCTCGCCAAAAGGCTGGATGAGCGCATGGATACGGTTGAGCGCCTTGTCGCTTCCGACAATCCCGACTTCCGCCCCGCCCGCCTGATCCATGACAGCGAACAGGATAACCAGCAGCTGCGCGAACTAGAGCAGCTGATCGCCGAGAAAAAAGGAGTTCACCAGTGAACAGCCCCCGCACCACCCTCTATCGTGACAAGCAGAATGCGAAGCTGATGGGCGTCTGCTCTGGCATCGCGGACTATACCGGCGTCGACGCCTTCTGGGTTCGGCTCGGCTTTCTCGGCCTGACCTTCATGACCGGCGGATCGACGATCCCGTTCTACTTCCTGGCTGGCATCCTGCTCAACAAGAAGCCTGCCCATCTCTACTCGGAGCCTGACGAGCAGCGCTATTGGCAGCGTGTTCGCCAGAGCCCCAAGCGCACGGCCCGCGAAATTCGCGCGAAGATGAAGGACGTCGATCGCCGCCTGGCCGACGTGGAAACATTTTACGTCAGCAGCAATCCACGCCTGAATGCCGAAATCGAACGGCTTCGGTAAAGCAACTTATTAAAGGGGGAATACCGTGTTTGACTGGGCATATCTGATCCCGCTGGCGCCTTTCCTGATGGTAGCGTTCATTGTGTGGTCCAAGAACCAGCGCGCCTTGGAAGAAAAGCGTATCGAAGCGACCGCCGCTCAAACCGCTGAACATACCGCACAGCATGTCAGCCGCATCGTGGAACTGGAGCAGCGGGTGCAGGTTCTCGAGCGGATCGTAACTGACCGCGGTTATGATGTGGCCACCCAGATCGAGGCCCTGCGCGATCAGCGCGAAGTTGAGGACAAGGGCAGCGCCGTTCCTCTGGATGTCAAGCAAGGGGAGCGTGCGTAATGGATTTCGGAGACCCCTCTTTCATCATCGCCATTATCGCCGTCAGTACCGGTGGATGGCTGATCAACAACTGGATCAGGGCCAAGCACGGCTATTCTCTCGAGAACGAATGGGGCGGGATGACCGAACCGGCTGATACCGCGGAAACCAAGCGCTTGCGCGCTGAGAACCGCGAACTGAACGACAAGCTCGACACCATGCAGGATCGCATGGTGGTGCTGGAGAAGATCGTTACCGATCGTGGCTATTCGCTAAGCGAAGAGATTGAAGCGCTACGCCACGATTCATCTCACACTGGCGTTCCTGTGAACGCGCGGACATCGGAGAAGTCGTGATGCCTATCGAAATCACATCGGAAGTCGTTGCGGTGATCGGAATTGCTGGGGTTGCCGGCTGGGTCTTCACCACCTGGTTGCGGATCAAGAATGGCTATCCGCTCGAGAACAGCTGGGGCAAGGCAATCTACCCCAAAAACGATCAGGCGATCGAACGCGTCAAGCTGCTCACGCAGGAAAACGCCGAATTGCGCGCAGAACTGGGTTCGCTCAAGGATCGGCTCGGCAATGTCGAACGGATCGTCACGGACAGCGGATACCAACTTACCAGTGAGATCGAATCTCTCCGCGCCAAGCGGGAGGCGAACTGATGGATCCGGACCTCCTTCTCATATTCGGCTTTATCCTCGCGATCATCATGATGGTGCTGCCATTCGCCTACATCGTAAATCAGCGCGTGCAGGAACATGAAGCTCGCAAGCTTGAGCTTGAAGCGCGAAAAGAGGAAGCGAAAGCCGACCAGCTGCGTTTTTCCAAGGGCGACTACTCCAAGATGGAGGAGCGTGTTCGCGTGTTGGAACGCATCGCCACCGAAAGGAACGACGTGCTTGCGTCACAGATAGACGAACTGCGTCTCTTGGACGCAGCTGAGGAGAAAACAGCGTGAGCGGTTGGGCACTCGTAGCTCTAGTGGCCATCGTGGTCTGGGGAATTGTCCAGATGCGCAAGGCACGACCGGCAGAGGACGTGCAAGATCATGGTCCTGAAGTCCGCGACGATGTCGCCCAGCAGGAAATCGAAGAGTTACGCGAACGCATCAAGGTGCTCGAACGGATTGCCACGGATGGCAATTCGCCGAGCGCCCAGGAAACAAAAAGAATTTCCGCCGAAATCGAAGCTCTGCGCGACAAGCAGGCCGATTGAAGCGGTAGGGATAGACACTGGTTCAAGGAGGACATGGGGAAATGTTCGAGCCGACAATCATAATTGCAGCGGCGAGCCTTACCGGCCTAGTCATCGTAGCAGCAGCTTTGCTGCGAGGGTGGCAGGGATGGCTTGAGCTCAAGCGCCGCGAACTGGAGGGCCATTCGGCTCCCCGTTCGGAAGAAGGATCCACAATTGGCGCAGCCCGGATCGAGCTGGCCGACTTGAAGGAGCGGATTAAAAAGCTGGAAGCAATCGCCAGCGGGGTCGACCTGTGAACCAATCCGCTTCCCGTTCGTCCTGAACGTATCGTAACGAAATCGATCAACTGGCATCTGGCGGATTTTTCCCTTAGCGCCCCGCCGCACCACGAGATCGAACTTTCGATATAAACAGAACGACGGAGTGTCCGTGAGAAGTCTCGACGATATCCAGGAAGAATATGAATTTCTCGAAGGCGATGAACGCTATCGCTTGCTGATCGAGCTCGGGCGCGAACTGGATCCCATGCCGGATGCGCTCAAGACTGACGCCACACTGGTACGCGGATGTTCCGCAAGTGTGTGGGTCTATCCGACCGGCGAGGTCGATGAGCTCCACTTTCTTGCCGACAGCAACGCCGCCATAACAAAAGGCATCGTCGCTCTGGTTATCTCCGCTGTACAAGACAAGCCGGCTCGGGAAGTTGCAGCGATGGACATCCATCACGCGCTCGCCCCCTTCGACCTGAAGAACCAGCTTTCGAGCAATCGTACCCAAGGGGTTCCGAACATGATTGCACTGGTCCAGGAACACGCCTCGCGCATCGCGACAGAGTAAGATGCGTCATGTGTACCGCATATTAGGCTATATTGCGGTGGGCCTTGGCGCGATCGGGGCCATCTTGCCCATTATGCCGACAGTACCGTTCTTGCTTCTGGCGGTTTACTTCTTCGCCCGTTCAAGCCCCGAACTGGAGCAGAAGATCCTCGATCACCCGCATTGGGGGCCGCAGGTGAAGGACTGGCGCGATCGGCGCGCGATCAGCCGGTCATCGAAAACCATCGCCATAGGCGCTATGGCAACCGGTGCGATCTTCACCTATTTCACGCTTGGCCATCCCTGGTATCTAATTTCTGTAGCGATTTTAGTAATCGCAGGAAGCTGGATCGCCACCAGAAATGAATGAGCGCAGGGCCATCACCGGAGAGTTCATGGATAAGCTCCTGACGTCAGAAGCCATTGAGAGTGGACTTCAAGCCCCGGCGCTTTCGCGCACCACTGCCTCTCCTGCCTCACGCTGACGTCGCAGTTCTGCTTTCAACTTGGCGGGTTCCTGAGCAAAAACAAAGCCGAAGCTTACGCCACCCTCTCTGCCGATGGTCGCGTGGTGAAGTTTGTGGGCCTGAACCAAACGCTTGGCATAGCCGCTCTTCGGCACCCACCGGAAATAACGCTGATGCACCAGGCCGTCGTGGACGAAAGTATAGATGAGCCCATAGCAGGTGATACCGAAGGCTATCCACCAAAGCAGATCCGACCAGACATAACCGATGGCGAACATCGCGAAGACAATCGTGCCGAAGGTTACTGCATAAAGATCGTTCTTCTCGAACGTGTTATCGTGCGGTTCGTGGTGATCCCTGTGCCACCCCCAGCCCCAGCCATGCATGACATATTTGTGCGCCCACCAAGCAAATATCTCCATTCCGACAAGGGAAAGGAAAACGGTGAGAAGGATGGCTGGAACGGTCATGCTGTCACTTGTTGGTCGCTGGATGCCGACCGGCGTGCTGCCGGCAATTGCCACCACGGCACATGAGGTGCGAGGTGATGTTCGTGATGATAGCCGAAATGGAAGCAGGTGGCGAGAGACGCCATGGTCCCGAAGCTGTCGGACCTCGCATTATGATGATCAGCAAAACGATCGTCACGATGTCGGTGGGGACGGAAGGTGCCGAAATAGAACAACTGCATTGATGAAGCGATCGCCGGAACGCCGTAGAGCAGCACGATCTTTTCCACCGGCACGCCAAATGCCAGCCAGTAAGTAAGCACTACGGTGAAGACGAAAACCACCGACTGCCAACCGAAATAGCGCTTCAAAAATTCGGCATACCAGGGCCAGAAATGCGAAGGATGATCCGCGCTGAAATCGGGATCGTCCGCACTTCCCGGCGCCCGATGATGGGCGAAATGCGCGTCTCGCATTCGTCGCCACGAAAAACCGGCATAGATGAAAAGGAGAAAGCCCCCGACAATGTCATTTATCCGACCGCCACGGGGAACGAGTGAACCATGCATCGCATCGTGGCTGACAATGAACAGCCCCACGGAAAGCCAGCATTGTATCAATACTATCGCGAGCGCGAGCGGGATGGTCGCCCAGCGCAACTCGAAAAAGAACATGGCATACACGTGTAAGCACGCCCAACCGAAAACGATGGCAAAAGCCAAAGCCAGACCAGTCACCGCCTGGCGACGGACCGATAACGGCATCCTCGCGACCTGATCTGTATCTCGCATGCCGCCTATATAGGATGTACGGCTGCCCAGCGCAAAAGACTTAGTCGGTGGCGACACCGCTCTTGCGACAGATACCAAAATACTTCTCCGCCACATCGGCGCTGATGCGCGCCGGGCGGTGACTGTCGGCATCAAGGCAGCACCACATGCTTTTAACCTCAGCCAGCACGTCTTCGCCCCGGCGAATCACCGTGTTGTAGAAACTGCGTGCGCCCTTGATCTTCTCCAGCACCGTTTCCGCAATGACCTCGTCATCGAGAAAGGCGGGTTTGCGATAAGTGATCTCATGCTTGAGAGCGACCCAAGCCTTGCTCGCCACTTCCTCTGCAGGCGCCAGCTTCTGCCAATGCGCCAGAACCGTGTCCTGCACCCAATTTAGGTAGCGTGCATTGTTCACGTGCCCCATGAAATCGATATCGCCGGGAAGGACTTTGATCGGGAAGCTGAATGGCTTTGCTGACATGAATGTAAGTAAAGCACAGAAAGGTTAAGTTTGGAAGACTCTGGATTTGCCTTTTTGCGCCCGGAGCAATCCGGGACCACAAGGTTGTCATGGCGACCAAACCACGGACACTTTACGAAAAAATCTGGGATGCCCATGTCGTGGAGCGGCATGACGATGGCACCTGCCTGATCTACATTGACCGGCATCTCGTGCACGAGGTGACCAGTCCACAAGCCTTCGAAGCGCTCTGCCTTGCAGGCCGGAAGGTCCGTCGCCCCGACCTTACGCTAGCCGTGCCAGATCACAACCTGCCCACCACCGCCCGCCTGGACACCGCCGGTAAGCGTCTTCCCATTGAGGACAAACAGAGCGCGACCCAGCTCGCCGCGCTGGAGCGTAATGCACCGTCTTTCGGTATCGATTACATCGATGCTGTCGCGCCTGAACAAGGCATCGTTCACGTTGTCGGGCCCGAACAGGGCTTTTCCTTGCCCGGATCAACCATCGTATGTGGCGACAGCCACACTGCCGCGCATGGCGGAATCGGCGCACTCGCATTCGGGATCGGCACTAGCGAGGTCGAACATGTCCTTGCCACACAAACGCTTCTTTTGCGGCAAAGCAAGACGATGGAAGTGCGGGTCGATGGCGCACTTGGTCCCGGTGTGACCGCGAAGGATCTTATTCTCCACGTCATAGGCATTATCGGTACCGCTGGCGGAACCGGCCATGTGATCGAATATCGCGGCGAAGTTTTCGATAAGATGAGCGTGGAAGGCCGCCTGACCGCCTGCAATATGAGCATCGAAGGCGGAGCGCGCGCCGGCCTGATTGCCCCCGATGATAGCGTGTTCGCCTATCTCAAAGGCCGTCCCTACTCGCCGACAGGAGACGCTTGGGAGAAGGCTGTCGACTGGTGGCGGTCGCTCACTACCGATGAGGGCGCTGCATTCGACAAGAGCGTGGTGATCAATGCCTCTGATATCGAACCCACCGTAAGCTGGGGAACGAGTCCCGAAGACGTGGTGGCTATTGGCGGCACCGTCCCCTTCCCCGACAGTTTTGCCGATCCCACCAAGAAAGAAGCTGCCCTCAAAAGCTTAGATTATATGGGTCTCGAACCAGGAACTCCGCTCGAGACCGTCCCGGTCGAGAATATCTTCATCGGCTCATGCACCAACAGCAGGATCGAAGATCTTCGCGCAGCTGCGGAGGTTCTCAAAGGTCGGGCCAAAGCCGCGAATGTGCGCTGGGCCATCGTGGTGCCGGGATCCGGACTGGTGAAGCGCCAAGCCGAACAGGAAGGGCTTGATCGCATATTCACCGATGCCGGTTTCGAATGGCGCGAACCGGGCTGTTCTGCCTGCCTTGCAATGAACCCCGACAAGGTTCCGCCGGGCGAGCGCTGCGCCTCCACGTCGAACCGCAATTTCGTGGGAAGGCAGGGCCCGGGCGCACGTACTCACCTACTGAGCCCGGCGATGGCCGCCGCAGCAGCGGTGACCGGGCGCCTCACCGATGTTCGGAAACTGATGGGCACATGACCCCTTGCCCTCACCCAAACCACATACCATGAGGGGCGCATGACGAAACTCCCCAAAGGCAAGGCCGCCATCGCTGGCGCCATCGGTTCCGCCGCTATTGCAGCAGCGCTTCTCTATGCGAACAAGCGCCGCGAAAAGAAGAACAAACCGCACCAGCCGGGACCAATCCCCTCAGGCGAAAACCCGGAGACAGATTGATGAAACAGGTATCGACAATCCACGGCCGCGCCATTCCGCTGGGCCTGAAGAACGTCGATACCGATGTCATCATTCCGGCGCACTGGCTCAAAACGGTCAGCCGAGAAGGGCTTGGCCGGGGCGCGTTCGAAACGATCCGCCAGTCACCCGGCAATCCCTTCGATGTCGAGGATTTCGCAAATGCCCCGATCCTTATAGCGGGTGACAATTTCGGCTGCGGCTCCAGCCGAGAGCATGCTGCCTGGGCTATGCTGGACATGGGCCTTACCGCAGTCATAGCCCCGAGCTTTTCGGACATATTTTCCGGCAATGCCTTCAAAAACGGTATCCTCGCAGTCGAATTGCCGCAGGAACAGGTCGATCGGTTACTCGAAGTCGCTCGCGAATATCCGTTGACCATCGACCTCGAAAATCAGGTTGTCACCACCCCGTTCCAGGATCGATTTGCATTCGAGATCGATCCTTTTCGCAAGCATTGCCTGAGCAACGGCCTTGATGAAATCGGCCTGACGCTGGAGCGGGATGCCGAAATAGAAAAACACGAAACAAAGCGTGCAGCCAGACTACCCTGGCTAGACGCGCCACGAAATAACCGGAGAGAATACGCATGAAAGCAGTCCTGTCGAAGGAAACCGGCGGTCCCGACACTCTTGTTGTCGAGGAGGTCGAAGCTCCCACCCCAGGCAAGGGTGAAGTGCTTATCAAGGTTGCCGCCTGCGCCATCAATTTTCCCGACACACTGATCATCCGCGACATGTATCAGTTCAAGCCGCCCCGTCCCTTCGCTCCGGGAAGCGAAATTTCGGGCACGATCGAAGAGCTTGGCGAGGGTGTGGAAGATTTCGCGGTCGGCGATCGCGTAATCTGTGGGCTGGGCAATGGCGGCTTGCAGGAAAAGGTCACTACACCGGCTGCAAAACTGTTTAAGGTCCCTGAGGGCATAGACCTGGTCCAGGCTTCCGCCCTCCTGATGACCTACGGAACCACGATCCACGGTCTCAAAGATCGCGGCGAAATCAAGGAGGGCGAAACCGTCCTCGTATTGGGCGCGGCAGGTGGTGTTGGCCTTTCCGCAGTGGAACTCGCAAAGGCTTACGGCTGCCGCGTCGTCGCCGCCGTTTCGACAGAAGAGAAAGCCGAGGTTGCACGAAATGCAGGGGCCGACGAGGTGGTGATCTATCCCCGCGCGCCTTTCGACAAAGACATCTCGAAAAAGCTGGCGAATGACTTCAAGGAAGCCGTCGGCTCGGATGGCGCGGATATCGTCTACGACATTGTGGGCGGCGACTATTCCGAACCGGCTTTACGATCAATCGCTTGGGAAGGCCGCTTCCTGGTGGTCGGCTTTCCGGCAGGCATTGCCAAAATGCCCCTCAACCTCACTCTTCTGAAAAGCTGCGACATCCGCGGTGTGTTCTGGGGCGCATTCACCGCGCGAGAACCCGAACGGAACAATGCCAACATCGCCGAACTGTTCGATCTTTGGAAGGCCGGGAAGATCAGTCCCCTTGTCAGCGAGACCTACCCGATCGAACGAGCGCACGAGGCGATCACCAAGCTGGAGAACCGCGGCGCGATCGGAAAGCTCGTGGTGACGATGGAATAATAGCGCCTACCTCCTTGCCGCTCGCGCCTTGCGTCCCTATTCGGATGGCAACTTCTTCAAGGGAAATGACATGACCGACTTCAAGGATCGCGAACGCGGAGAGGAAACCAAATTCGCTTTCGATCAGGAAAACGAATTCAAGATCGCCGCGCGCCGCAACCGGCTTCTTGGCGAATGGGCTGCCGAAAAGATGGGCCTCACGGAAGAAGAAACCGATGCTTACAAGAAGGCGGTCGTGCAGGCCGATTTCGAAGAAGCGGGTGACGAAGACGTGGTCCGCAAGCTTCTCGGGGATCTTACGGCCGCCGATTGCGACGTGAGCGAAGCGGACATCCGCGCCAAGCTGGACGACTGTGCCATCGAAGCGCGCCGTCAGTTCATGAGCGACCAGAGGTAATCCTATGCCGATGCCAGCAGAAGACATCGTGGCGCTGATCGAAGCCGCGCTTCCGGGCGCCACGGTCGAGATGCGCGATCTTGCGGGCGATAATGATCATTGGGCAGCCAAGGTCACGGCCCCGCAATTTACGGGAAAGACCCGGGTCGCCCAGCACAAGCTGGTCTACGATGCGCTGGGTGATCGCATGGGCGGGGAACTCCACGCCTTGCAACTGACTACCGAAGCCCCCAACTGATTCCCTGACAAATTCAGCAATACCAAAGGCAGGGCTCACATGTCCGACGTAAATTCGCGCATCTCCGACATCGTCAAGGAAAATGACGTTGTGCTCTTCATGAAGGGCACGCCGCTCTTCCCACAATGCGGTTTTTCTAGCCGCGCCGTGGCCATTCTCGACCACTGCGGTGTCGCTTACGAAAGCGTCGACGTGCTGCAGGACATGGAAATCCGTCAAGGCATCAAGGCCTATTCCGACTGGCCGACCATTCCTCAGCTATACGTCAAAGGCGAGTTCCTGGGCGGAAGCGACATCATGATGGAAATGTTCGAAGCTGGTGAATTGAAGCAGCTGATGGATGAAAAGCAGGTGGCCAAGGCCCAAGGCTGACCTTTCTTCCGATTGCGAAAAATAAAACCCGCCCGGGGGACCACCGGGCGGGTTTTTTTTATCGGGGAGGCATCGCAAGACCAGAATGCGCGCCTCTAGAAGACTATAGGGACGCCCATTCCCATGCAGGGCCTGTGCCAGCACCCCTGCTTCCCGCAGAAACCCGCGGACACGGTGGTTAACGGCTACACAGCAATTCACCGGCGTGTAAGGAATTCCGACAGTACCGGAATTTCTTCATCGCTTGGCATTCCAGCTTGTTGCCGCCAGACTGCGCCGCGATGACGAATTTGCAGACCGATCCCTCAGACGGAATACCCGCTGCCACGGTAATCGTATTCCGGGACTCCCCCGGCAGAGGTCCGCCGGAGATCCTGATGACCATCCGGTCACGCGAGATGGTCTTCGCTGGTGGTATGGCCGTGTTCCCCGGGGGGCGGGTAGATCCGGGTGACTATGATCTCGGCGCAATGATCGGCGGCCCGCTGGATCCGGAGGAGGCGGCGCATCAGATCGCAGTCGTGCGCGAAACTCTTGAGGAAACCGGGCTAGCGATTGGCCTGTCCGGAGAGATCGACGCAGAAAAGGCCCGTAAGGCTCGCGCCTTTCTGCTTCAGACCGGTGATCTGGCAACCGTACTGGATCATTTCGCTTGGGAGCTGGACCTGGATCAGTTGACCCCATTCGCCCGGTGGTTCCCGAAGAACGAGCGGTTGACCCGCCTTTTCGACACCCGATTTTACATCGCCGATCTGGGGACCGGCGCAGTTGAAATCGAAGCCGATCTTGCCGAAAATACCCACCTCTTCTGGACCAGTGCCCAAGGCGCGCTTGATGCAGCGGAGAAAGGGGAAATCAAGATCATCTTCCCTACGCGCCGCAACCTCGAACGGCTCGCGCAGTTCGACAGCTTTGTTGAAGTAAAGGAGCATGCCGAGCGTTTTGAAGTTCGCACCATCACCCCCTTCACCGAGAAGCGCGATGGAAGGCAGTGGCTGTGTATCGACGACGACCTCGGATATCCCGTAACTGCAGAAGCAATCGAGACTGTCGCAAGAGGGTAAGTCGGAGTCTCGCAAGCGCCTGTTGATACCGCTATCATACCACGTGTTGTCCGCGAGCCTTCGCTTTTTTGGGTTGGTAGATCGAAGACCTTGCCAGCTTTAGCGCAATTGACAGCATAACCGCCGTTTTATAGCGTGATGATAGCGCTCACATGTCGGTGCGCCTGGCCGAGCCAACAGGCAGGCTGTCCAAGGGGAGGAATAATGTCCGTGAAATCCGTCGGTATCGTCGCGCTTTTCGGCGCCAGCGCGCTCCTTGCGGGGTGCTCGACCTATTCGGTCGCGAGCGATCCCCGGGCCGATGCAGCCGGCGCCGCTAGCCCGGCCATCTCCGGCGCCGGCCTTGCCCATCCCGAAATCTGGCCTGCGTATGAGTACCCCGTTTCGGTTCAGCCCGATGACGAAGCGCGTATTACGGCCCTACTCTCCAAGATGACGCTGGAGGAGAAGATCGGCCAGCTCGTTCAGGCGGATCTTTGCTGCGTCACTCCGGAAGACGTCCGCGAATACAATCTCGGATCGATCCTGGTCGGGGGGAACAGCGGCCCCGGCGGCAACGATCTGGCCCCGGCCCCGGTATGGCTGGCGGCGGCTGATGACTTCTATCTTGCTTCTGTCGACAAGAGCGATGGCGGCGTCGGAATTCCGCTGATCTGGGGGACCGATGCCGTTCACGGGCACTCCAACATCATCGGCGCCACGATTTTCCCGCATAATATCGGCCTTGGCGCCATGCGCGACGCGGATCTCATCCAGAAGATCGGCGCAGCTACCGCGAAGGAAATTCGCGTGACGGGGCAGGAATGGACCTTTGCCCCCACCGTGGCAGTACCGCAGGATTTCCGCTGGGGCCGCGCGTATGAAGGCTATTCATCCGATCCCGATCTTGTGGCGTCCTATGTCGGCGCAATGGTCCGCGGATTGCAAGGCCCTCCGTCCAACGACGACCTGCTGGCAGGGCCTTATGTCATTGCCTCGACCAAGCATTTCCTCGCCGATGGCGGAACCGATGGCGGCGTCGATCAGGGCGACAGTTCGATCAGCGAAGAAGAGCTGCGCGATATTCACGGCAAGCCTTATGGCCCAGCCATCGCAGAGGGCGTCTCCACCGTCATGGTCAGTTTCTCCAGCTGGCAGGGCAAGAAGATGACCGGCAACCGGTCGCTGGTGACAGGTGTACTGAAGGACCGGATGGATTTCGGCGGGTTCGTGGTATCCGACTGGAACGCGCATGGGCAGGTCGAGGGCTGCAGCAACGAAAGTTGCCCTCAGGCCCTGATGGCCGGTATCGACATGTATATGGCACCCGATACGTGGAAGCCGATCTATGAAGACCTTCTGGCGCGCGCGAAGGCCGGTACCATACCGATGTCCCGGATCGATGATGCGGTGGCGCGAATCCTTCGCGTGAAGGGCCGTGTCGGTCTGTTCGAGGCAGGCAAGCCATCCGATCGCCCTTACTCGGGCGATTACGAGGAACTGGGATCGCCGGAGCATCGCGCCATTGCCCGTGAAGCTGTGCGCAAGAGCCTCGTCCTGCTCAAGAACCAGGGCGTCTTGCCGCTCAAGCCCGGGGGCCGCTTGCTGGTAGCTGGCGACGGGGCCGACGATATCGCCCGTCAGTCGGGTGGCTGGACGCTGAGCTGGCAGGGAACCGGGGTAAACAACAGCCATTTCCCGGGCGCGACCTCCATCTGGAGCGGTCTGGATCAGGCGGTCAAAGCGGCAGGGGGCAGCGCGGAGCTGTCGCCGGACGGGACTTTCGAGACCCGTCCGGATGCGGCCGTGGTCGTCTTCGGCGAAACGCCTTATGCGGAGTTTCAGGGGGACCGCGAAGCACTCGCGCTCGACCCTGAGCTGACCGCACCTTTCGAGACCATGCGCAAGCTGAAAGCGCAGGGGATTCCGGTGGTTGCGCTAATGATTACCGGACGCCCGCTCTATGTGAACCCCGCCCTCAACGATGCCGACGCCTTCGTGGTGGCATGGCTTCCCGGTAGCGAAGGCGGCGGCGTCGCCGACGTTCTCGTCGCGAAAAACGACGGAAAACCGCGCTTCGACTTTACAGGCAAACTGCCCGCTGCCTGGCCGCGCACCACGCAGATCGATGACGGCGTGCTTTATGATTACGGTTATGGTCTGACCTATGCCAGCGAGGCTTCGGATTGGGCCGATTTACCCGAACTCGACACCACGGAACTGGCGGGAGACAGCCGTTTGTGGTTCAGTGCGGGGGCTCCGGCGGCGCGGTGGTCGCTGCTTGTGGGCGGCGGGGATGATGGGGACCAGATCCGCATTACCAATGTGCCGGCCGAAGTTCTCTCGGGCCGGGCGACGGTCACGGCTGACAATTACCTGGTGCAGGAAGGGGCGCGGCGCTTTGCGATCGACTCCGGAATGTCCTCCGTCCAGCTCCGCAATTTCGAGCCGGTGAACATTGATCGCGAAACGAATGCGGACGTTATGTTACTGGTAACGTTGAAGGTTTGGGACGCACCCGACAGTGCGCGGCTCGGCGCGATCGGGCCCGATAGCGAGGGTTTCATCGATCTCGATATGCCCGTGACCAGCGATTACGTGCGCTATGGTATCCCGCTCAAATGCCTCAAGGAACAGGGCGCGGATGTCACCAATCTGACGCAGCCTTTCGTGCTGGAAACGCAAGGAAAGACCGATTACGCCATCGGCGAAGTGCGGCTGGGCAGCGATGCGGAGACCGTCTTGCGTTGCGGATAATGGACCGAACACCCTCTTGATCGGAGCCGATACGCCCGATCAAGAGGGTTTCTCTCCCGAAAAATCGGGAGCGGCCAAGATATTGTGGGAGAGAAAACATGAAGCGATTTTTGCTGCGATCATCGATGATCCTGTGCGCCACTTCGCTGGCGACGCAGTCCATTGCGCAAACTCCGTCCGCGCCGGTTGAGCAGGATCCGCTGCCCGTCGGCACCTGCGTCAATCTGGGCAACACGCTGGAGCCTGAGACCGAAGGAGCCTGGGGCGGCGCCACGGTAACCAAGGAAGACATGGAGCGGATTGCCGCCGCCGGCTTCGACACCATTCGCATCCCGGTGCGCTGGCACAACAAGTCGCTGAGCGAGCCGCCCTATACGGTGGACGCGGCCTGGATGGACCGGGTGCAGGAGATAGTCGACTGGGCGCTGGCCGCCGATCTCAACGTGATCCTCAACAGCCACCATTTCGATCCGATCTACGAGCGCCCGCTTGAGGTGGCCGAATGGCACGGCGGCGTCTGGAAACAGATCGCCGAGCGGTTCGCAGGCTACCCCGAAGACACGCTGTGGTTCGAACTGGAAAACGAGCCGCACAATAAGTTCGACCATTCGAACCTGCTGCAGACGCTGGCCCCGGGGCTGGCCGAGATACGCAAGCTTCACCCCACGCGGGCGGTCATCATCGGCGGCGAAAACTGGAGCGGGATCAAATCGCTCGAGACGCTGCCCCTGCCCGAAGATCCCAACATCCATCCGACCTTCCATTACTACGAACCCTTCGCCTACACCCACCAGGGTGCGGAATGGGCCGGTCCCGACATCCCGCCGGTCGGCCGCACCTTCCCCACCGCCGAGGACGAGGCGATGCTGAAGCGCGATGTCGCGGTGATCGAGGCATACAAGGCGCGCACCGGCAAGACGCCCTTCATGGGCGAGACCGGCGCGTTCGACCGGCATATCCCGCTGGAAGACCGGGTGACCTATCACCGCACCATCCATGATGCCTTCGCGTCAACCGGCATCGGAATGTGCGTCTGGGCCTATACCAACACCTTCCCCTTCTACGATCATCAGAAAGGCCAGTGGTTGCCCGGCATGCTTGAAGCCATCGGCCTGAAGCCGGAAGACTGATTACCCATGAAAAAGGTGCCCGGCATCGCCGCCGGGCACCCCTTCACGCGCGGTGCAGCCCGCGCCGTTCGATCAGCCCTTAGCGTTTCGAATAGGCATAGGGGCCGACGACAACGCCGGTGAACAACCCGGCATGAACCGAGGCGAGCGGTTCGACGTCGATTTCGCCGCCGACAGCCTGCCATTGCGAAGCACCCTTCGCGCGCCACCAGGCCTGCGCATCGCCTTCCCTGATGGCGAGCTTGAGTTCGATCGGGCCATCCGTGGCCAGCGCCTGCTGGGCCACCAGTTCGCCCTCATCCGATTGATCGCCATCGGTCCGCAGCCGCACGACCAGCCGGTCCCCTTCCTGCCCGAAAGCGAGGAAATGGCTTTCGTCCATGAACGCGAGCAGCCCCGCGAAATCATTGGAGGAACCGGGATCGAAATCCACGCTAGTAGTGAAATCGGCGGAAGGATGGCGCATCCGGCGGCCCGTGAAAGCGGGCTTGCCCAGACTGCCCGCGGCAGCATTGCCGGAAATCACATGCAGGCTGCCATCGCCTATCATCAGCGACTGTTCCGCTGTCGGGTTGCGAATGCCGATCCATTCATCGGATAGCGGCGCGCTGAAATCTTCGCGCCACTGCGACCAGTCGGTGCCCTTGCCCACCGGCAGATTGGGCCGCTTCGCCACCATGGGCACGGCTTCGCCCCGATCGAGGAAGCGCGGCCAGCCGTCTTTCCATTCCAGCGGCAGCAGGAAAGTCTCGCGCCCCAACAACGTCGCCTGGCCTTCGAAGGGCCGCGTGGCGAGGAAGACGCCCCACCAGCTGCCATCGTCCAGCTGCACGATATCGGCATGGCCGGTCGCCTCCACCCGGTCGGGCCGGTCAGTCGGCATATCCCGCTGGGTCAGGATCGGGTTGAAATCGCCTGGCTCGTAAGGCCCCTTCAGATCGCGCGAACGATAGATGGTCTGCGAATGCTGGTCCGCCGTGCCGCCTTCCGCGGTCAGCAGGTAATACCAGCCATCGACATGATAGATATGCGGCCCTTCCGCCCAGATCGGATTGGTCGACGGATCGACCCCGCCATCGACCAGCAGCGTGCGGTCGGGCAGGACCTGCATCGTATCCAGATCAAATTGCTGCAGCCACAAGGCGCGGTGGCCTTCATACCGCGGCTCTGTCGGCGGGGCATCGTTATAGACGATCCACGCCGTGCCATCGTCGGCGAAATAGAGCGAGGGATCGATCCCGCCGAAATCAAGCCAGGTCGGATCGCTCCACGGCCCTGCCGGATCATCGGCGGTGATCACGAAATTGTCCCCGCATTCGATGCAGGTGTTTACGATCCAGAACTTGCCATCGTGATGGGAAATGGCCGGGGCGAAGAGCCCGCGATTGGTCCCCAGCCCGCTGAAATCCATCTGGCCCGGGCGGTCGATCGCATTGCCGATCAGCGTCCAGTTCACCAGATCGGTGCTGTGGAGAATCGGCAGGCCGGGAAACCAGCTGAAAGTGGATGTGACGGCGTAGAAATCATCGCCGACTCGCACGATGGATGGATCGGGATGGAAGCCAGGGATCACCGGATTGCGATAGCTGCCTTCCGGCGCAGAGGGCGCTTCGTTCACCGCCTTATATTCCATATAATCGAAACTTGCGGTGGATTTCGCCGGTCCCTGCCCTTGGGCCTGCACCGGTACGCCAGCGGGCAACAAGGCCGCCGCACAGCCGAGCAATGCGGTTTTGCTAATAAACTTCATCTCTCTCCCTCCATTGGCCGCGATGGGGCTTGTTCCCTCGCGGTCTCGTGCTTATGGTAGCGCTATCACAAGGGAGGGCAAGAGCCAGAATATGGCCGACAATATTTCCGACAGCCTGCCAGCCGATTACGAGCGCGGGCGTTTTCTGGGGCGGGCCCAGTCACCCGATGGCCCCTGCGTCATCCTGATCGAACAGGGCAATCTTTACGATCTGACCAACCGCGTTGCCTCCGTTTCGGGCGCCATCGCGCGGCGCGCCTTCGATGGCGGTACGCTGATCGGCCCCGTGACCGATGGCCTGCCCGAAGGGTGGAGCCTGCTTTCCCCGATCGATCTGCAATGCATCAAGGCGGCGGGCGTAACCTTCGCCCTGTCCGCCATCGAACGCGTGATCGAAGAACAGGCACGCGGCGATGCTGCGGCGGCTTCCGAAATCCGCACCCAGCTCGAAGGCAAGGTGGGTTCGGGCATCCGCTCTGTCGTGCCCGGCAGCGATGAGGCCATGCAATTGAAGGCCGCGCTGATCGAAGAAGGCATGTGGTCGCAATATCTGGAAGTGGCCATCGGCCCCGATGCGGAAATATTTTCCAAATCGCCAGTGCTGTCATCGGTGGGCCATGGCGCCGAAATCGGTGTGCGCTCCGATTCCAGCTGGAACAATCCCGAACCCGAAGTGGTGCTTGCCTGCGATGCGCATGGCGAAGTGGTCGGCGCCGCGCTGGGCAATGATGTGAACCTGCGCGATTTCGAAGGCCGCTCCGCATTGCTGCTGTCCAAGGCGAAGGACAATACGGCCAGCTGTTCGCTCGGCCCCTTCATCCGCCTGTTCGACGAGCATTTCACCATTGACGATGTGCGGTCGGCCAATGTCGATCTTACCATCGAAGGGCCCGATGGCTATCGCCTCGAAGGCACCAATATCATGGGCCAGATCAGCCGCGATCCGCTCGACTTGGTGGCCCAGTGCCTGTCCGAACATCACTACCCCGACGGCTTCGTGCTGTTCTGCGGCACGCTGTTCGCGCCGACGCAGGATCGCGATGAAGAAGGCGCCGGCTTCACGCACAAGATCGGTGACAAGGTCACTATCAAATCCGACCGGATCGGCACGCTGCAGAACACGGTCACCACATCGCGCGATGCCGCGCCTTGGGAAATGGGCATTGCCGCCTTCGCCACCAATCTGGCCGGGCGCGGACTCATCGACAAAATTTAAAGCGCCGCGTGCATCGAGAACAGCACGTTTCCGCTTGGGACGAGGACAGTAAGTACATGAATGAAGAGCCCCGCAACGCAGCGCTTGGCGCCGTCTATCCGAGTCTCCGCGGGCGAAAAGTCATCGTCAGCGGTGGGGCATCGGGGATCGGTGAAGGGATCGTGGAAGGCTTCGTGCGCCAGGGTGCGGGGGTGGCCTTCCTTGATATCCTCGAAGAACCCGGCCGCGAACTGGTCGAGCGCCTGTCACCCGATGCCGAGATCGCCCCGCATTTCGTGCAGTGCGACATTACCGATTGCGATGGCTATGCCGCCAAGATCGACGATATCGTCGCCCATCTGGGCGGGTGCGATGTGCTGGTGAACAATGCCGCCAACGATGACCGGCATTCGGTCGAGGAAGTCAGCTCGGACTATTGGGACCAGAGCATGGCGGTGAACCTCAAGCACCAGTTTTTCGCTGCCAAGGCGGTCGTGCCACACCTGAAGAAGAACGGCGGCGGTTCGATCGTCAACATGGGTTCGATCAGCTGGCATCTCGGCCTGCCCGATCTTACGATCTACCAGACTGCCAAGGCGGCGATCGAAGGGCTGACGCGCAGCCTGGCGCGCGAACTGGGCCGCGACAATATCCGGGTGAACACCGTGATCCCCGGCAATGTCCAGACGCCGCGGCAGATGAAATGGTATACGCCCGAAGGCGAAGCGGAAATCGTGGCTGCGCAGTGTCTCGACGGACGGCTGCAGCCGGTCGACATTGCGGCCATGATCATGTTCCTGGCTTCGGACGACGCGCGGTTCTGCACCGCACATAATTACTGGGTGGATGGAGGATGGCGCTGATGGCCGATGTGACGACGGTTCTTCCGACGAAGGCGAAGCTGGGCGAAGGAGTCCTGTGGGATGCCGAACGCCAGGTAGTGTGGTTCGTGGATATCAAGCGGCACCGGCTGTGGCATTTCGATCCCGCGAACGGCAGCAATTCCTATGCCGAGGCGCCCGAACAGATCGGCTGGGCGATCCCGGCGGAAGGCGGCAAATTGCTATGCGGCCTGAAGGATGGCCTCTACCTGTTCGATCCCGAAACCGCCTCGTTCGAAAAGCTGGGCACCGTGCCCGGCGAACCGGCGACCAACCGGCTCAACGATGCCTGCACCGACCCGTGGGGCCGCGTGTGGTTCGGATCGATGGATGATGGGGAAAACAGCGCCTCGGGCCGGTTCTATGTCTTCGACCGCGGCGATATCCGCGCGGCGGGACCTTCGGGCATCACCATCACCAACGGGCCTGCGGTAAACGCCGCGGGGGACCGGATCTATTTCACCAACACCAGCGATCAGAAGATCATGGTCGCCGATTTGTCGCCGCGCGGCGTGGGCGAAGCACGGGCCTTTGCCGATACGGGCGCCCTGTTCCCCGATGCCTATCCCGACGGCCCCGTGGTCGATGCGGAAGGTTATGTGTGGACCGGGCTCTATCTGGGCAGCAAAGTCGCCCGCTTCAGTCCGGACGGCAAGCTCGACACCACCATCGACATCCCCGCGCGCGACGTAACCAAGATGGCTTTCGGCGGGTCCGATTTCCGCACCGCCTATGTCACCAGCGCGACGAAGAACATGACGCCTGCCGATATGGAGCGCTATCCCGAAGCGGGCAGCCTGTTCGCCTTCGCCGCGCCGGTGGCCGGGTTCGCGCAGACGCGGGCGAAGCTGGGATGAAGCACTTCCTCCTCGGCACCGCCCTCGCCTCGCTCGCCGCTGCCGCCAGCGCCGCCCCCACACCGGGTCCCGCCTATGGCGATGGCATGGTCCTCCAGCAGGGGCAGCCGATCGTGATTGCCGGGACTGCCGAGGCTGGCTCCACGGTCACTGCGGTAATGGGCGAAACCCGCGCCAGCGCCCGCGCCGATGCGGAAGGTGCCTTCACCGTCACCCTGCCCGCCCGCGCAGCCAGCGCCAGTCCCGCCACGCTCACCCTGACCGACCCGACCGGCGCAACCCAGCTGAAGAATATCCTGATCGGCGATGTGATCCTGTGTTCGGGCCAGTCGAACATGGAACTGCCCGTCACGCGCGCGCTCGATGCGGGCAACCAACTCAACCGCGCGGCGGATGACGGGATCCGCCTGCTGAAAGTGCAGCAGAGGACGGCCCCCGTTCCGCAGGAAAGCTTCGCCTCCCCTGTCGCCTGGTATGCTGCCGACAAGGAAACCGTCGCGGATTTTTCGGCCGCCTGTTTCTACATGGCCAAGACACTGCGCGCCGAGCGGCCCGAAGTCCCCGTCGGCCTCATTCACTCGAACTGGGGCGGCAGCGCGGCCCGCGCCTGGCTTTCACCTGAAGCAGTCTCCAGCCTTTATGGCGAAGACACGCTCGCCCTGCTCCGTGCCTATGAAGCCGATCCCTACCGCGCCACGCAGAGCTTCGCGCCGCGCTGGATGGACTGGTGGCGCGCGCAGGACAATGGCCGCGAACCGTGGCGTGACAGTTCGGTATTAGACTGGGCACCGATCCCGGCCTTCTCTTTCTGGAACGAGTGGACGGGCACCGGACTCCACACCGAACCGCGCGCCAATGTGTGGCTGCGCCAGACGCTGACGCTGACCGAGGAACAGGCCGCACAGGGCGGGCAGCTTTCCGTCGGCGCAATCGACGATCTCGACCTCACTTTCGTCAACGGCCAGCCTGTCGGCTACACATTCGGCTGGGGTGTCGAGCGCACCTATCGCGTGCCCAGCGAAGTTCTGAAAGCCGGCGATAACGAAATTCTGATTGCCGCCAACAATGCGTGGGACATGGGCGGTTTCTTCGGCGGACCCGATCGCTTGTTCTTCACTCCCGGCGATGGCGGCGAAGCCGTACCGCTCGGGGCAGACTGGGAATATGCCGTCGCCCCGTTCCAGGATGTACCGCCGCGCGCGCCATGGGATGCCAATGCCGGAGCGGGCGTGATGCACAATGCCATGATCGCCCCGCTCGGCCCGATGCGGCTGGCAGCGGTGGCCTGGTATCAGGGCGAATCCGATGCCGGTCAGGCGGATTACGACAAGCGCCTCGAAGGGCTTTTCTCCGGTTGGCGCAGGCAGTTCGGCGATCAGGCCCAAATGCTGGTCGTCCAGCTTGCCAATTTTGGCCAGCGCCAGTCGCAGCCGGGGCCCTCAAGCTGGGCCGACTTGCGCCAGGAACAGCTTGATGCAGTAATGGCGGCAACCAATGCGGCGCTGGTCACGGCAATCGATCTGGGCGAGCCGGGAGATATCCATCCGGCCAACAAGAACACGCTGGGCCGCCGTCTGGCGCATGCCTTCATGGGTCAGCAGATGCCCATGCCGCAAAGCGCAAAACGCGAAGGGGGCAGCGTGACGGTCCGGTTTACCGGTGTCGACGGCGCGCTGGTGGCATATGGCGGCGCGGAGGCGCTCGGCGTGGAGCTATGCGGCGAGGCTCAGGAAAGTTGCCGCTTCGTCCAGCCGGAACTGATGGGTGATCGCATGGTCATCCCGGTCGCCCCCGATGCCCCGGTGACGAAGGTACGGTATGCCTGGGCCGATGCGCCGGTGGTGAACCTCTATGACGGCAATGGGGATGCAATACCCGGCTTCGAACTCGCCATTACGGAATGAGCCTCTGGCCGGATCGGGCTGCAACGAAGATGGCAAGCGAGCGATAGAGGCCGTCGATGGCTGAGATTACCCTGAGCGCGGGCGCGTGGGAGGCCGTTATTCGCCCGCAAACCGGCGGCTGTCTTGCTGGTCTGTTCCGCGATCGCCTGCCGATCCTGCGTGAAATGCCCGAGCAATCGGATGAGGTGCTGGCGTCTGCCTGTTTCCCGCTCGTGCCCTATTGTAATCGCATCGCCGAGGGCCGTTTCGCTTTCGGCGACCGGCAGGTGCGGATTGGCCCCAACTTGGCGCCACAGCGGCATCCGCTGCACGGGCTTGGCTGGACAAGTGCATGGACGATCGCCCGCCAGGACACCGGCTCTGCTGTTCTGGAGCATGCCTATGACGGGGGCGGCGAATGGCCGTGGCCCTATCTCGCCCGGCAGCACATCATGTTGGACGAAGAAGGCTGTACCATCATGCTGCAGGTCGAAAACCGCGCCAGCGAAGACGCACCGCTGGGGCTTGGCCTGCACCCCTACTTCCGCCGGTCAGCGACCACACAGCTTTGCTTCGACGCCGACGGGATGCTGGGCATAGATGCGGAATTTTTGCCCGATGGAAATGTGCACGCGGCAGACGCAATGGCCGAATGGTCGAAGGGCAGCGCGCTGCCCGAAACTCTGGTCGATCACTGCTTCACTGGCTGGAAAGGCCGCGCCACCATCGCAGACGATCAGGGGACCATCACCGTCGCCGCATCGGGCGCCCCCTTCCTGCATATCTTTTCGCCGGACCGATCAAACGAACTCTGCCTCGAGCCGGTGAACCACCCGCCCGACGCGCTGAACCGCGCCAGCGGCTCCGTGCCCAGCGCACCTAAAGGCTGTGCCGTTTCGGTGGCGATGCGGATCGAGGCAGGCTGAGCGCGAAGCCGCGGCCCGCCCCAGATAATCAGTGGTTATGGCGCGGCAGCTTCCTCGATGTGCCGCGATATTTCAGCGCAAAATCCATCACGCCGCCTTCACCAAGCTGGCCGGTCTTTTCACGGAAAAGCTCTTCCCACGGCGTGTTGTGCGCGGGCGTTTCCGGAATGCTCTCCTCGGCCAGCCGTCGTTCGATCTCTGTATCTTCAACATCGGCGTTGCAGGTGCCTTCGTTGAGATCGACGCGGATGATGTCGCCGGTGCGCAGCCATGCCAGCCCGCCGCCGACCGCGCTTTCTGGCGAGATATTGAGGATCGACGGGCTGTCACTTGTACCGGATTGGCGACCGTCACCGAGCGTCGGCAGCCACTGCGTACCCGCACGGATCAGCGCGTCGGGCGGTTGCATGTTCACCACCTCTGCGCTTCCCGGCCAGCCGATCACGCCCGATCCACGGATGACCAGAATGCAATCTTCGTCGATGTTGAGATCGGGGTCGTTGATCCGGTGATGGTAATCGTCCGACCCGTCGAACACGATGGCGCGCGCCTCGAACACGCCTTCGTGGCCGGGCCGCGAGAGATAGCGGGCGCGAAATTCGTCCGAGATGACCGAAGTCTTGAGGATGCCGAAGTCGAACAGATTGCCCGACAGGACGAGAAAACCCGCCTTCTCCATCAGCGGATTGCCGAAGGGGCGAATCATCTCGCGATCCTTCGTCTCGCGGCCTGTGAGGTTTTCCGCCATCGTGGCTCCGGTGCAGGTCCGCACGTTGCCTTTGAGCACGCCTGCTTCCAGCAATTCCCACAGCACAGCGGGCACCCCGCCTGCGCGGTGGAAGCGTTCACCAAGATATTCGCCCGCAGGCTGCATGTTGAGCAGTAGCGGCAGATCGTAGCCATGATCCTGCCACACGCTCGGCTCAAGCCGCACGCCCGCATGCGCTGCCATGGCCTGAATATGCGGCTGCGCATTGGACGATCCGCCCAGCACGCTGACTGCGGCGACTGCGTTGAGGAAGGCATCGTGCGTCAGAATGTCCGAGGGCTTCAAATCCTCATGCACCATTTCCACGATCCGCCGCCCGGTGCGATAGGCAACTTGCCCACGTTCGCGATAGGGGGCGGGGATCGCGGCGCAACCGGTCAGGCTGAGCCCGAGCGTTTCGGCCACCGCGTTCATGGTGCTGGCAGTGCCCATCGAATTGCAATGCCCCGCGCTCGGCGCGCTTGAGGTTGCGCGATTGAGGAACTCTTCCTCGTCGATCTCGCCCGCTGCCAGCTTGCGGCGGCTGCGCCAGATTACCGTGCCGCTGCCGACCAGCTCGCCGTCGTGCCAGCCGTCGAGCATCGGCCCGCCGCTGAGCACGATGGCGGGAATATCGACCGTCGATGCCGCCATGATCTGGCTCGGCGTTGTCTTGTCGCAGCCGGTGGTCAGCACCACGCCATCGATCGGATAGCCATTAAGCAGCTCGACCAGCCCGAGATAGAGCAGATTGCGGTCGAGCGCGGCGGTTGGGCGGCGGCAATTTTCGAAAATGGGGTGGACGGGAAATTCGATCGGGATACCGCCTGCATCGCGGATACCGTCGCGCGTGCGCTTGGCCAGTTCCAGGTGAATGCGGTTGCAAGGCGACAAGTCGCTGCCGCTTTGCGCGATGCCGATGATCGGCTTGCCGCTGCGCAATTCTTCCGGAGTGACGCCGTAATTCATGAACCGCTCAAGATAGAGCGCGGTCATGTCCATGCGTTCGTGGTTGTCGAACCAGTCACGCGATCTCAATTTGGCGCCACTGCGCTCTGTCATGGCTTCTCGCCCTTTGGATTGAAGGATGATGCAAGGCTGGGCCCCGCATCGGAATTGCGACGGATGAGTTCGTAGGGGAAGAGAATCTCTTCGCTCTTCCCGCGCAGCGACCGGCTCGACTTGTTGTGAGCTTGCGAAATCAGCACCACTGCCTGGGCGGTCATTTCCCGGATCGGCTGCCGGATCGTGGTGAGTTCCGGCCAGATCGAACGGGCCAGCTCGGTATCGTCGAAGCCGCAAACGGTGATATCGTTGGGCACGTCCAGATGGCGACGATGCGCCATGGCTACGGTGGCGGCGGCCATATCGTCGTTGGAGGCGAAAATCGCGGTGGGCCGATGGGCGGCGCTTAGCAGCTTTTCTGCAGCGACCATGCCGGAACGATAGGTAAACTGCCCTTGTGCGATCAGGCTTTCGTCGACGGTCAGTCCTGAAGCTTCCATCGCTTCGCGATAGCCCTTCAAACGGCTGCCACTGGCGATCTGTTCGGGGTTGCCGATGATGAAGCCGATGCGTTCATGTCCCAGGCCAATGATATGGCGGGTCATGTCATAGGCGGCCTGATATTCATCGATCAGGACCGATCCATAGGACCCGCGGGCCTTGCCCGGCCCCACGGCGACTGCGGTTGCTCCCGCCTCCTCGATCAGATCGAGTACGCGCTGATCGTCGCACAGCGGGGGTGGCAGGATGAAACCGCTGATGCCGCCTTCGATCAGGCCCCGGACCAGTTCGCTGCTGTGGGCGACCGCTTCCTGGCTTTGCACGACCAGATAGATGTCGCGGCGGCTGGCTTCTTCCAGAGCCCCCATCAGGAATTCGCTGAGGTAAGATGCAGACGGATTATCGAACAGCAGTGCAATCCTGAGCTGCGATCCCCCGGCAAGAGAGCGCGCCGCGCGATTGGGCACGTAATTGAGTTTCTTCACAGCGGCGAGAACGGTTTCGCGCGTGTGATCGCGCACATTTTCCTCACCATTGATGACCCGGCTGACCGTCATCGGCGAACACTGCGCTTCGCGGGCAACGTCGGCGATGGTCGGTGCGGTGTTGTTGCGGCGTGCGCTGCGCTTCCGCCTGCTGGCGGCTGTCCCTTCGGTTCCGGTCATGCGCAGAGCCATAAAGCCATGCTTGCAAGATCGGCAAGGGCCATCACTGCCCGGGCGCTTCGGGAAATTGGCGGGCCTTGTAGGCTTCCAGCGTTTCGGCTGGAGGAGGAGACCCGGCGGGCATCGGCAGTCCGTTGACCGATTGCCAGTAAGCAATGGACGCATCGCGCCACCAGCGCGCTTCGGCCTGCTGGATTTTGAGGTTTTCTGCCACAGCGCGATAGCGTTCGGCATCTATCTTCCCGCGCAGACCTGCCCATTTCCGGGCCATGTCATCGACAGTCGCCACCCCGCGATCGTATTCGTAGACCAGTTCCTGCCAAATCGTGCGACCGCTCGGCAGGACATCGTCCCATGCGACATGGTGGAACCAGAGGAGATATTTCGGATCGATTTCCTTGGGATCTGCCCACTGCGCTGCAACCGTTGGTGCATATTGGGACAAGGCATCCGATCCGCTCTCGGTCCGGTCGAAACCGATGCCCGAACGGTCCGCCCGGTGGTAATAGCAAGGGTTCCATTCCGGCCTCGCCAGATCGCAAACCCACGGGCCCGGCCCGTAATGGTGGCCGGTGTCCATCTGATGCGCAAGACCGAGCGGAGTCATATAGCTCACCACCGCCTCGCGGCTTTCCAGCATCATTGCGGTAATGGTGTCTAGCGCGCCAGGATCGCGGGTGAATGTCTGGGCTGCCCATTCGCTCGCTATTTCTTCGCTCGACAGGTGTGGATCCCAGGCCAGGCGGCCGAACGCATACCAGTTGGCCTGGTCGAAATCCGAACCGCTCCAGTTTCGGTCCGATCCGGTATTGGCGACCCCGGCGATGCCCACCGGCGCGATGATCTGCGCAACCGTTCCGCCGCGGCCGGTATCGGCATCCAGCACTTCCTTCCACATGGGTGCAAGGAAGGCGAGATGGCTTGCGAAACCGAGATATTCCTTCGTGATCTGTGCTTCGAGCATCAGCTTGGTTTCCGGCATCGCGCCGAACATCGGATGGAAGGGCTCGCGCGGCTGAAAATCGACCGGGCCGTTCTTGACCTGCACGATCACATTTTCCGCGAACTGACCGTCGAGCGGGACGAATTCCTCATAGGCCTGCTTGGCGCGATCGTTCTCGTCTTCGGCAGAATAGACGAAGGCGCGCCAGACCACCGTGCCCCGCTTCCCCAGCGCCGTTGCGAGCATGTTCGCGCCATCGGCATGGGTGCGTCCGTAGTCCTGCGGCCCCGGTTGCCCCTCGCTATTAGCCTTGACCAGAAACCCACCGAAATCCGGCACGGCGGCATAGATCTCGTCCGCCTTCGCTTGCCACCATTCACGGACCGCCGGGTCGAGCGGATCTGCCGTTCCGAGACCGCCGATATCACGCGGCGCGCTGAACCGAGCCGACAGGAAGATGCGAATACCGTAGGGGCGCCACGCATCGGCAAGCCGCGCGAGCTTGGCGATATAGCGCGGCTCCAGCATGAAGGATTTCGCGTTTACGTTGTTGACCACCACGCCGTTTATGCCAAGCGACGCATTTGCTCGGGCATAGTCGATCATCCGCTGGTCGAGGCGTTCGGGCAGGTGCCACCAGTCGAAGATCGAGCGTCCGGCATAGCCGCGCTCCACGTGTCCGGCGGGGTTGTCCCAATGGTTCAGCATGCGCATTGGCATCGCCGGAGCTTCTGCGACCGCGATTTCGGAAAGTGGCTTGCCCGTGCTCAATTCACGGAGCAGCGCGAAACTTCCATAAAGGCACCCGAGGTGATCTTCGGCGGCGACAACAAATGCGCTCCGCTCCACGTCCAGTTCCGGTTGCAGACGATACCCGCGCAGTCCGTCACCGATATCCTCACCGCAATCGAGCAGAACCGTTACCGAACCTGGTTTCGGTTGCTGATCCCTTACTCCCTGAAGACCGGCAAACCCGCGCGACAGCTCGTCCATCGCGATGTCGAGAGTCGCGCTCGACGTCGTGCCATTTGCCAGCGCAGCAACCGGCGAATTCGCCTGCAGATCTGCCAGCGCCCCGCCTTGCAGGGGCACATAGCGCAGCCACAGATCATATCCGTCTTCGGCATGTGCGGGCGCCGTCCCAGCACTGCATACCGCCATCGCCACAAACAGGCGTTGAAGCCAGTTGACAAGCCTTCTCCCTCTCATCATGGTAGCGCTACCACAACGGCGGCGGCAGTCAAGTCGCCCCACGGGAGAGGGACAAGATCATGCGTCGAATCAAGCGAACTGCGCTCGCCATGGGCGTCTGCCTGGCAGCGCTCCAGCTTACTTCAGTTACACCCGCAACGGCTCAGGAAGTCGCTGTCGAAAGGGCGATGAAGGATGCACCTTACTGGGATAGCAGCCTGCCGGTCGCCCAGCGGGTCGAAGATCTTCTCGCGCGGATGACGCTTGAAGAAAAGGTCGCGCAGATCATCACGATCTGGGACAGCAAAGGCGAAATTCAGGGCCAGGGCGACGACTTCGATCCCGCGAAGGCTTCACGCCGCTTTCCCAATGGTATCGGGCAGATTGCCCGCCCGTCTGACCGGCTCGGCCCATCCAGCCCGCGCGAAGTACCGCGCAGAAATATCGAAGACAGCATCCAGTATGTAATCGACGCGCAGAAGTGGGCAATGGAAGAAACCCGCTTGGGCATTCCGGTTCTCTTCCACGAAGAATCGCTCCACGGCTTCGCCGCCAAGGATGCCACTGCCTTTCCCCAATCGATTGGCCTCGCCAGCACATGGAATCCCGATCTCATCCGTGAGATAAACGATCTCATTGCAGGCGAGGTCCGCGCGCGCGGCGTCCACCTCGTCCTCTCCCCGGTGGTAGACGTCGCGCGCGATCCGCGCTGGGGCCGGATCGAGGAAACGTTCGGCGAAGATCCCTATCTCGTCGGCGAAATGGGCGTGGCCTCTGTCGAAGGCCTGACCGGCATCGGCACGGATCGCAAACTGCGCGATGGGCAGGTCATGGCGACGCTCAAGCATATGACCGGTCACGGACAGCCGGAAAGCGGCACCAATGTCGGCCCGGCGCAGATCAGCGAGCGCACGCTGCGCGAAATGTTCTTCCCGCCGTTCGAGCAGGTCGTCACCCGCACGGCAATCGATGCCGTGATGGCAAGCTATAACGAAATCGACGGCATTCCGTCACATTCCAACAGCTGGCTGCTCAATGACGTTCTGCGCGGCGAGTGGGGCTATCAGGGCGCTGTCGTCAGCGATTACTACGCAATCGAGGACATGGCGCGGCTGCACAAGATCGTGCCCGACTACAAGGCGGCCGGCGAACTCGCCCTCACATCCGGCGTCGATGTCGATCTCCCGGAAGGCGACGGTTTCGAGAACCTGGCTGCCAGCGTGCGCGAGGGCAAGGTGTCGATGGAACAGTTGGACACCGCCGTCCGCCGCTTCCTGACAATGAAGTTCAACGCAGGCCTCTTCGATAATCCTTGGCCCGATCTTGCTTTGGCTCAGCAGTCGAATGGGCCGGAAGGCGTCGCTCTCGCTCGCAAGGCGGCAGCGCAATCACTGGTTCTTCTGAAAAATGACGGCGTGCTGCCGCTCGCCCTTCCCGATGCTGGCGCGGTGAAGCCGACCATTGCCGTGATCGGCCCGAATGCCGACGTCGCGCGGCTTGGCGGCTATTACGGCGAACCGCGTGCCAGCGTTACTCCGCTGGAGGGTATTCGTGCTCTTGTCGGCGACCGCGCAAATATCGTTCATTCCCTCGGGGTAGAGATCACCAAGGGTGATGACGACTGGTGGGATGACGAGGTTGAGCTCGGCGATCCGGAGGAAAACCGGCGCCGTATTGCTGAAGCCGTGGAAGTCGCGAAGGATGCAGACACCGTCCTCCTTTTCATCGGTGACACCGAAAAGACGAGCCGTGAGGGCTGGGCCCCCGGCCACCTCGGCGACCGTACCAGTCTCGACCTCGTGGGCGAGCAGGACGAACTTTTCCAGGCGATGAAAGCCCTGGGCAAGCCTGTTGTCGCGGTGCTCGTGAATGGACGTCCGCCAAGCTATACCGAAGTTGCCGAGCAGGCCGACGCGATCCTCGAAACCTGGTATGCCGGGGAACAGCAGGGCACGGCAATTGCCGATGCGCTTTTCGGTCGTATCAACCCGGGCGGCAAGATGCCCGTAACGACTGCCCGCAATGTGGGCCAGCTGCCCAACTTCTATAACTACAAGCCAAGCGCGCGGCGTGGTTATCTCTTCGATGAGGTAACGCCGCTGTATCCGTTCGGCTATGGCCTCTCTTATACCAGCTTCGATATCGGAGCCCCGGTACTGTCCGCCAAGAGCATTGCGGCAGGAGAGGGCGTCACCGTTCGAGTTCCGGTTAGCAACACCGGCGATATGATGGGTGACGAGGTGGTGCAGGTCTACCTGAGGGACGACATCAGCTCGGTGACGCGCCCGGTCAAGGAACTGGTCGGTTTCCAGCGTATCACGCTCCAGCCCGGCGAAACACGGCAGGTCGATATCGCCATCGAACCTCGCGCCTTCATGATGTGGGACAGGGATATGGAACGCGTGGTCGAACCGGGTGATTTCACCATCATGGTGGGTCCGAATTCCGAGGACCTGAAAGAAGTAACTCTGACGGTTCGACCATGAGCATGCACCGCAGAGGTGCCTTGAAACTGCTTGCTGGCGGGAGCCTTTCGGCTCTCGCCTTCATGCAGGCGCCTGCGGCTTTCGCCCAGGGCGCAGCGCACTACAAAGACCCGTCCGCACCGATCTCCGTCCGCGTCGCCGACCTCATGGCGCGCATGACTTTGGAAGAGAAGATCGCTCAGATCCGCACGGCTTGGGCTGCCAAGGGGGACATGATCGATGATCTGGCGTTCAACCCTGCAAAGGCCAGCGCGGCCTTTCCCGATGGCATCGGGCATGTAACACGCCCAAGCGACAAGCGCGGCGTACCCGGCATTTCCGGAGCGGCAGGCGGGACGGCGGCCCGGTGGCGGACACCCCGTCAGACGGTCGAGTTCATCAACGCGCTCCAGCGGTGGGCCGTGGAGAAAACCCGGCTCGGCATTCCAGTACTTCTGCATGAGGAATCGCTGCACGGATACATGGCCACAGAAGCCACTATGTTTCCCCAGGCAATTGGTCTTGCCGGATCGTTCGACCTTGATCTGATGCGCCGGGTACAGTCGGTCATTGCGCGCGAAGTCCGGTCTCGCGGTGTACCACTGGTCCTTTCTCCGGTCGTCGATATCGTCCGTGATCCGAAATGGGGCAGGATTGAGGAGACATGGGGCGAAGACCCCTATCTCGTCGGAGAAATGGGGGTTGCCGCGGTAGAGGGCCTGCAGGGGCCCGGTAAGTTCGAAAAGCTTCGCGACGGCAAGGTGTTCGCTACGCTCAAGCACATGACGGGTCACGGCCAGCCCGAGGCCGGGAACAACGTGTCGCCCGCTCAAGTGGCCGAGCGCGAGCTCCGCGAATATTTCTTCCCGCCCTTCCGCGAAATAGTCCGCCGCACTTCGGTCGGCGCCGTTATGCCGAGCTATAACGAGATCGACGGCGTTCCCAGCCACGCGAATATCTGGCTGCTTGGCGACGTTCTTCGCGGCGAATGGGGTTTCGATGGCGTGATCGTAAGCGATTACGGCGGCGTCCATGAGCTCCAAACCCTGCACAAGGTAGCCGATAGTCTGGAGGATGCCGCCCGTCAGTCGCTGGAAGCTGGCGTCGATAGCGAGCTTCCCGAAGGCATGGCCTATGCTACCCTCACGGAAGCGGTGCGCGACGGACGCGTGCCAATGGAGCTGGTCGACATCGCATGCGCACGCATGTTGACGCTCAAATTTCGCGCCGGCCTGTTCGAAGATCCTTATGGCGATTGGGAGCGGTCGGAGCAGATCACGGGCAATGGGGAGGCACGGGCTCTGGCCCTAGAGGCCGCGCGCAAATCGCTGTGCTTGCTCACAAACCGCAATAAGGCCCTGCCCCTGAACCGCAACACGATGGGCCGTGTCGCAGTGATCGGCCCCAACCATGCGATCGCACGCCTTGGCGGTTATTCCAGCGTGCCGAAACAGACCATCAGTCTTATCGAAGGACTGCGTGAGATTGCGCCCGAAGCTGACTTCGTAACCGCACAAGGGGTATTCATAACCACGAGCGAAGATCGCTCACAGGACCTGATTGAACTGGCGGATCGCGAGAAGAATCTCAGCCTCATCGAAGAGGCTGTCCAGCTTGCCAGGACTGCCGATACGATCATCCTCGCAATCGGCGATACCGAACAAACCAGCCGTGAAGGCTTTGCAAAAAATCATCTGGGTGATCGCACCGATATCGATATCGTCGGCGAACAGAATGCGCTGGTCGATGCGTTGGCAGCGCTGGGCAAGCCTTTGATCGTTACCGCCTATAACGGCAGACCGCCGAGCTGGCCCAATGTGGTCGAGAAGGCCGATGCCGTCTTGGAGTGCTGGTACCCGGGACAGGAGGGCGGACTGGCCGTGGCCGAAACTCTTCTGGGAACGGTAAATCCAGGCGCCAAGCTGCCGGTCACGGTTGTGCGCAATGAAGGACAGATACCCTTCTTTTACAACCACAAGCCCAGCGCACGGCGCGGCTACCTGTTCGACAATAAGGAACCTCTGTTCGCGTTCGGTCACGGCCTGAGTTATACTCAGTTCGCTATTTCAGCGCCGCGCACTTCGAAGAAAACATACCGGGCAGATGAGACGATAGAAGTCGCAGTGGATGTACATAATACCGGCTCCCTCGCCGGTGACGAGGTCGTTCAACTGTATATCACGCGGAGCGATGTGTCCGTCACTAGACCGGTCCTGGACTTGAAAGGGTTCGAACGCCTGACTCTGAAGCCGGGTGAGCAACGCACTATCGCGTTCACCCTGTCACCAAGCCAGCTGGCCTTCTGGAACAGAGACTTCAATGAAGTGAACGAACCAGGCCCGGTCAAGCTTTCTGTGGGCAATAGCTCCGTAAACCTCGATTCAATCCTTGTGGAGATCGTCTGACATGGCACGGGATTTACGCCTTTCCCGCCGCGAAGCACTGACCGGCCTTGCTGCCATTCCTCTTGTAGGATGCGCTTCAAATTATGGGGGGAGTTCGGTTCTCTCGTCTGATGCCACGGGCGGTGGCTCTCCCTACCCGAAGCCCAGTCTAGATGCACTTGCCCGCAGGAACGGCCGCAGGTTCGGCAGCGCGGTGGCCTCGACACCGGGGCGTACCGACCAAGGATCGATCCAGAACCCGCGTTACATGGAACTCATCAAAGCCGAATGCGGGCTGGTGGTGCCTGAAAACGAGATGAAATGGCAAACCGTCCGTCCGACGCGGGACACTTACGATTTCTCACGAATGGACTCCATCGCGGCTTGGGCGAAGCAAAACGACATGGAGCTTCGCGGCCACACGCTGCTCTGGCACCGGCCGCAGTGGTTTCCCGACTGGCTCAATACCTATGATTTTGGCGCCAATCCCTCTGCCGAGGCAGAGAGGTTGCTTGTAGATCATATCAGGACGGTTACGCGGCGCTACCGTGGGCAGATTACCAGCTACGATGTCGTCAACGAGGCAATCGATCATGATCGCAATGCACCGATAGAAACAAGCCTCAGCCGTGCCATGGGTAGCCCCGAAGCGGTCATCGACCTGGCATTCCATACTGCTCGCGACGAACTGCCTGATGCCCAGCTGGTCTATAACGATTACATGAGCTGGGAGCCGGACCATCGCAAGCATTGCGACGATGTCCTACGGCTGCTCGAAGGTATGGTGAAGCGCGGCGTTCCGGTAGATGCTCTGGGTATCCAGTCACACATCGAGATGTTCTCCATCGATCCGGCAACCGAAGTCGGTCCTTACATTGAGCGGGAATGGCGGCGTTTCCTCGACGAAGTGACCGGGATGGGCCTGAGGCTGCTGATCACCGAGTTCGACGTGAAGGACAAGGCGCTGCCGGCCAATATTGCGGAGCGCGATCAAAAGGTCGCCGAGTTCGCCCGGCGCTATTTCGATGTCATGCTCGAATATGGCGATCACCTCGACGATATCCTCGCATGGGGCATGACCGACATGTTCAACTGGTTGCAGTATTTCGAGCCAGCAGAAAGGCCTGACGGTCTTCAGGTACGGGGCACTCCATACAGCTCCGACTACGAGGTCAAGCCGCTCAGAACAGCAATCGCCGAGCAGCTCGACTTTTAACGGGAGCCCAAATCGCACATAAATCTGCCTGCCGGAACCGGCGGGCAGATATGCTTCGTCCGCATTCTAATTCTACGTAGGGTCGTAGGCGCTGCGTAGACTATAGCTTCAAAGACAGTGACGTAAAAAAGCCGCGCCACCATTAGGGTGACGCGGCTTTTTTTCTGCACTTCGTGGCCGCTAGAAATTGCCGCGAATGATGAAGGAGAACCTTCGGTCGTTCATGAAGAAGGAGCGCGGCGCCAGGTCGGACGGATTGCCCGTGTATGCCTGGGTCGTTTTCGTCACTTCGTTCAGCAGGTTCACGCCCTGCGCGCCGATCTTGATGTTGTCGCTAACATTGAAGAATACGGAAGCGTCCAGCTGCCCCGTCGGCTCGTTAAAGATCGAATAATAGGGAAAGATCACGTCAGAAGCTGTCAACAAGAAGCGCGATCGCCAATTGTAGGCAGCTCTGAGAGAGATCGGTCCCTTTTCGTAGAAGCCAGCTACGTTATAATTATGCTTCGACAACTGCTCCAGCGGCAAATTGCCGGGTGGAATGGTCGACGGATCAGGCACCTCCCCACCGTTAAGGAACGTGTTCGGCAAGCCGGTGCTGTCGATATAGGTGTAGTTAGCCTGCACACCGAAACCATCGAGTGGCTCAGGCAGGAAATCGAATGTCTGCTGATAGGCGACTTCGAAGCCCTTGATCTTCCCGGTGCCATCGAAATTTGCCGGTCCACGGACAAGCACGTCGCGCGTCTCACCGCTTGCATTGCTGATCGTCTCGGGCCTGACCGACTGGAAGAAGAAATTATCGATCGATTTGTAGAACCCGTTGAGGGTCAGCGAACCCACACGCGCGAAGTACCACTCGAGCGTGGCGTCGAATTGCCACGCAGTAGCCGGAAGCAATGTGGGATCGCCGGCGGTACCGGTGAGATTTCCGGACGTGTCGATGCTCGAGGTAAAGTAATTCCGAATATAGCTGTTTTCCGGCCGGGTAAGGACTTTTGATCCAGCTAACCGGAAAATAATGTCATCGGTCAGACCGAACTTCAGGTTCACACTCGGCAGGAAATAGTCATATTCGTTGGTGATCGAAGTGTACTGGAAGCTGCCATCAGCAAAAGATTGCAGTGCATTGTACTCGCCCTCGCTCAGATTACAGATCCCGCCCGGGCGAACTTCTCCGCCCCCGAGTGCGTCTGGCCGCGATCTGAGTGCACAGCGAACATCATAGGGATCGGCGATATTGAGGGAAGCCGCCGAGCCTGGGCCACGCGAACTGGCCGAACGAACCGATGTGTGAACGTAGCGGACGCCCGCATTACCCGAAAAGCGAATGTCACCAAACAGATCGTCACTGCCGAAGCTGACCATTGCATAAAGAGCGCTATCGGCCTGGCTCACCGTCTGGACTTCGGATGGCAGGAAAGGCGATCCAGAAACTGCCCCGGGCCGTTGGGCCAGTGGATTCCATGATGGCGAAGCGCCCAGTTCGCGGGCGCGGTCCTGTATTGTCAAAAGGTAATCGACCGTATCCTGATAGTCGCCGGTCAAATCCCCGCTGTAGTAAAATGCGCCCGGGGGACCGGGGACTTCGCCACGGAAGAAGTCTGGAAACTCGTACCGCTCTTGATTGCCATCTTCGGCCGTATCGCCGAAATTCACCGGCCTGTCGCCGGACCACACTTCGCTCAGCATACCCCAGTTGTATTGCGAGTAGCGAACAGTCTGATCACGGTCCTGAAAACGAGCCCCGAACTTGGCGCGCCGGATGAAGGCGTCATCACCGATTTCGTAATCTAGATCAGCTTGGAATGCGAATTGCTCGCCCTCGCTGTCCTCGGCGTGATCCATCGCCGAACGCCAGAACTGGAACCGAGGATCGTTAAAATATTCCTCTTCGCTGGAGTTTGCCAGAGCGTCTCCGGGCGTAGACCAAGTGTATCCGAGGAATTGAGGCTTATGCACGATGCCGACCGGGTAATCGCCCGACACATCGAGTTCGTTGTCGGCAAAATTCGATCCGAAAACGCTGAAGTCCAGATTTTCCCTGTGCGATTTTGCATATTGCGCGTCGAGAGAAAGATGGGCGCGTTCCGTCAGCTGGTGCTGAAGATTAAGGCTGAAATCCTGGTTAAGGGTTTCTTCCTCAACCTGTCGGCGTGCCAAGGTATATTGAGATCCGCCAATCGGGACGAACGGAGAAAGAGCGGGGTCACCGCGCCAGCCGTCGCTAACATCAACGATATAGCCTGACTGAAACAGCCCATTCTCATCGTAGACGTAGTCGGTGAATTCACCGACTGGACACTGAGCTCGCGGGGGAACCTCATCATCCGGATTGACCGCATTATTGCTATCTACAATCGGCGGACCATTCGAATTCTGCTGGCAGCCGATGGGGAAAGTTGAATATTCCGAAAGATCGGGGGCAACCTCGTAGGTGTATTCGCCCCAATCGTTGGTTGTATGCGAACGAATATATTCGGCCGTGAATAGGGTACGCTCGTCCAGACTCTCCCACTGCGCAGAGACAGCAAAGCCATCGCGCTTTCGGTCAAACTCCTGCGTCCGGAACTGTGCGCCTACTGGAGCAACGCGGTAATCCGCATAATCGGCAAACCCGTCAGCACCGTCCGCGCCAAGGTCGCCACAGGCTGACCCAGGAGGCGGCAATGTCATGGTGTCGGTCCCCGTAGGCAGGCGAGTGCGACAAATGAAGCGGTCCGACTCATTGGCCAGGCCGACAAGCATTCCATCACGCGTCTGATAATTGGCAACCTGGATTCCGTCGGCTCTGCTTTTCACCTGCGAGAAAGAGCCGCTCACCAGCACACCAAAGCGCCCGGCATCGGTATCCCAAGTATTACTTACCAGAACAGAGCCCGTCGGCGACCATTTATCGACGAAGTCGCTGTAGTTTGCTTCTGCGCTGAATCCGATATGGAAACCGTCACGATCGAACGGCTTGCGCGTGTTGAGATTTACCGTTCCTGCCAGACCGCCTTCGATCATCTCTGCGGTGGCATTCTTATTCACAATTACCGAACCTAAAAGCTCGGAGGGGACATCGGCAAAGTTGAGGGCCTGCCCGCCGACGCCGGCTGCGAATGCCGTACGACCGTTGAACTCAGAGCGGACGAAATTCAGGCCACGAATGACCACGCCCGAACCTTCTACCGAGAAATGGTCCGGATCGTTCGAGCCGGCGAAGCGATTGATCGCGATACCGGGCACGCGCTGCAGAGCTTCGGTGACGGATCGATCAGGCAAAGCGCCGATGTCTTCTGCCGTGATTGCATCGACGATAGTATCGGCGTCACGCTTGATATCCTGCGAATTCGCGAGCGACTGGCGAATGCCAGTCACCACGATGACGTCGTCCGACACCAGAGTGGGGTCCGCGCCAACCTGCTGTTCGCCAGCGCCCTCGACTTCCGTCGTTTGCTGACTGTCCTGCGCATAGGCGACAGGCGCGACAGTGGCGCCAGCCACCACAAGCGCCGAAGCACTTGCACGCAAAACTGATTTGAAAAAAACGTCCTGCCCAAATGCAGACGCAGTCCGGCTAGATGTAGCCTCGGCCATTCAGCCCCTCCCATGTTACCGCTACCAATTTAAAGGCAGCTTTCCCTTGCTTCACACCATTCCTAAAGCGACGTCGGCAAGATGGCAAGGGACCGGGCTTGCCGTAATAAAGAAAATTGTCATATTCCCCGAAAGACGGAGGGGATTGGGCAGGATGGCGTCACGAAATGGTATCGGTACCGGCGGTGGAGGACGCATCAAACGCGTCGTCATAGTGGGCGGTGGGACTGCCGGATGGATGGCAGCAGCTGCCCTGTCGCGCTTTTTCGACGATGGACAACGAAGCATCGAACTGGTTGAGTCCGATGCCATCGGCACGGTCGGTGTGGGTGAGGCAACCATTCCCCCTTTGGCCAAATTCAATGCAATGCTTGGTATACGAGAGGACGAATTTCTCAGGGAAACCCGGGGAACCTACAAACTCGGGATCGAATTCGTGAATTGGGGCGAGATCGGCGACAGCTATATTCATCCCTTTGGCAGCTACGGCCAGCCGTTCCATGGCATTCCATTCCATCAATTGTTCCTGCGAGAAAAAGCGCGGAGCGGTAATGGAGGTAAGATCGGCGACTATTCGCTGAGCACCGTCGCGGCGCTCAGGCAAAGGTTCGGTCGCCCCTCCCCTACTGCAAAATCCCTCGTGAACCAGATTGCCTTTGCTTACCATTTCGATGCCGGGCTCTATGCTGCCTTCTTGAGACGGTTTGCAGAGGATCTCGGTGTGACGCGCACCGAAGGCCGGATCGCGCATGTCGAACAGGATAGCGAGGACGGGAACGTTACGGCAGTAGTGCTCGACAACGGCCGTCGCATCGAAGGGGAACTGTTTATCGATTGCTCAGGCTTCCGGGGGCTACTGATCGAAGAAACGCTGGAGACAGGCTATGACGACTGGAGCAAGTGGCTTCCCATGGATCGGGCACTTGCCCTTCCCTCCAGTAATGGTGGATCCCCTCCACCATTTACGCGATCGATAGCGCACGGTGCGGGCTGGCAGTGGCGCATTCCGCTTCAGCATCGCATTGGGAATGGCCACGTCTTTTCAAGCGCTTACATAGAAGAACAGACCGCTCTCGACGTTCTTCTCGCGAACTTAGAAGGTGAGGCGCTCCAAGACCCGCGTAAATTAGCCTTTCGAAGCGGAATGCGGCGTAAGGCTTGGAACAGGAACGTCGTGTCACTTGGCCTCTCCGCAGGGTTCGTTGAACCCCTGGAATCAACGAGCATACATCTGATCCAGAACGGCATCGCGCGGCTGTTTGCGCTTTTTCCCGACAATCCTATCAGTCCGATAGAACGTGATGAGTACAATCGCGGGATGGCCGAATTATACGAAGACATCCGCGACTTTATCATTCTTCATTACAAGGCGACCCAGAGGGAAGATACCGAGTTCTGGCGCTATGTGCGGCATATGCCGATACCCGAAAGCCTTACCCGGAAAATGGATCTGTGGAAGCTTCACGGGAGGGTTTTCCGCGAGAATGCGGAATTGTTTGCCGCGGATAGCTGGATCGCCGTAATGCTAGGCCAGAATGTTTGGCCGGACACTTACGACCCAATCGCCGATACACTGGATGCCGAAAAGATCGCTTCCGCGATGGTACAGATGAGACAGGCCTATAGCGAAACGGCAGATAGGCTGCCCACGCACGAGGATTTCCTTCGTCAGTCTGGTGGCTGGCATCACCGGCAGGATATGCAAATCAAACAGCCGGACTATCAGGCTTGATGCCAGAACCAATCTCGAAAGTTGTCATTCTGGGCGGCGGCACGGCGGGTTGGATGGTCGCCGCTGCACTATCCAAAGCGATGGGCGGCATACCCGGTTTCTCGGTAAAACTTGTCGAAAGCGAGGCGATCGGGACCGTCGGGGTTGGTGAAGCGACCATCCCGCAGATAGTCAGTTTCAACCGGCTTCTGGGCATCGACGAGATGGAGTTCGTGCGCGAAACCCACGCAACCTACAAGCTTGGTATCGAATTCGTCGATTGGCTCCGCGAAGGGCATTCGTACGTTCATCCGTTCGGTTCGTTCGGCATCGACATGCTCGGTATCGAGTTCAGGCATTTTTGGTTGCGCGGCAAGGAACAGGGCGCAGCTGAGACCATCGACAGCTATTCAATCGCCGCGATGGCTGCGAAGGGCGGGCGGTTCGATTGGCCGCGCCCCGACATGCCCCGCTCACCTCTCTCGCGGCTGGCTTATGCCTTCCAGTTCGATGCAGGCCGCTATGCCCGATTTCTGCGAAAGATTGCGGAGGCTAGAGGGGTGGCACGCATAGAAGGCGAGGTCGCCGATATTCGCCAACACCCCGAAACAGGGTTCGTGACCGGACTAACGCTGGTCGATGGGCAGCAAATCGAAGGTGATTTGTTCATCGATTGCTCCGGCTTTCGCTCGCTTCTGCTCGGTCAGACACTCGAGATCCCTTTCCTCGACTGGTCACGCTGGCTTCCTTGTGACAGCGCCGTTGCCGTGCCGTGCAAACTAGGGGGCCGTAACGAGCCGCTGACTCGCTCCACTGCGAGACCCGCTGGCTGGCAATGGCGCATTCCGTTGCAGCACCGCATCGGTAATGGCCACGTCTTTTCTTCTGGCCATATGGAGCGCGATATTGCGACGAAAACGCTTCTCGATAACCTTGATGGAGCACCGCTGGCCGATCCCATACATCTGAGCTTTAAGGCTGGTCGCAGGGAGCGCTCATGGGAGAAGAACGTGGTGGCGCTGGGCCTAGCTGCTGGCTTCCTCGAACCCCTGGAATCCACTTCGATCCATCTAGTTCAGTCCGGCATAGCACGCTTGATGGCGCTTTTTCCGGACAAAGATTTTTCCGCTCTCGAAATTGCCCGCTTCAACGCCGAAACCGAAAAAGAGTACCGGGATATACGCGACTTCCTGATCCTGCATTATAAGGCGACCGAACGCGATGACTCCGAGTTCTGGCGCTATTGCCGAAATCTGGAGGCACCCGATGGGTTGGCGGAAAAAATAGCCATGTTTCGGAGTTCGGGCCGCATTTTTCGTGAAGACAACGAGCTATTTACCGAGGAAAGCTGGATGGCAGTCATGCTGGGACAAGGTATCGAACCGGATCGCTATCACCCGGCCGCGCGGTTACTCGACGGGCCCGAGACGCTTGATCGCTTGCAACATATCCGAAACGCGATCGCGGGTACCGTCGCGCAAATGCCCACGCAGGACGTTTTTCTACGGCAGCGGGGCGGCGCTATCACTGCAGGCAGAATTTCGCCTACATGATGGATCTTCCCGCTCCTGCCGCAATTCGTGAATTTGAGAGTCCGCTCGATACAGAAGGTCTGGAACAGGTTCGCACGAATGGCGAGCCGGTGGTGTTTCGAGGCCTGGTCGCCGACTGGCCCGCCGTGGAAGCTGCAAGGCGCGGTGATGCAGAAATTATCCGATATTTGACGAGCCACAATTCGTCTCGCGCGGTCAGTGCTATTGCTGCATCTCCTGGGGCAAAGGGGCGCTTCTTCTACACGGATGATCTAATGGGACTGAACTTCGTGACGGCGAAGGGACACCTTTCCCGCTTCCTGAGCGATTTACTTAAAGCAAGCGACATGGACGATCCGCCCGCAATGGCGGTGCAGTCGGAGGATATTGCCAGCCTTATCCCCCATTTCTCACGAGAGAATGGCCTCAGTATTTTAAGCGATATCTCGCCGCGTATCTGGATCGGAAACCGTATAAAAGTAGCACCCCACTACGACGCCAAGGAAAACGTCGCCTGCTGTGTTGCCGGATACCGTTCCTTCACACTTTTCCCTCCAGAGCGTACCGGCGATCTCTATCCCGGGCCCTTCGAGCTGACACCCGCCGGAACGCCTATCAGCATGGTCGATCTAGAGTCCCCCGACCTTGAACGCTTCCCGCGATTCGCCACCGCATGGCAGGATGCACGGCAGGCGACTCTTGCACCCGGTGATGCGATCTACATTCCTTATGGCTGGTGGCATGGGGTGCAGTCGCTCGATCCGGTGAGCATATTGGTTAATTACTGGTGGAAACCATCCCAACCTGAGGGGGTCGGAAGTCCATATGGCGGATTACTTCATGCCATGCTCGCCTTCCGCCACCTACCTCCAGATCAACGTGCCTTTTGGAAAACCATTCTCGATTTCTATGTCTTCGAAAGCCACGGCGATCCCGGGAAGCATCTGCCCGATCATGCCAAGGGCATACTGGGCCCGCCTTCCCCCAGCCTGTTTGGGCAGTTGCGGTCGATCATCCGCCGCGCACTGGATAAGCCCGCGTAACGGAAGCTAGCCATTTTTCATATGGCGGCGCAAACGCCAGCGCCTTAGCGACCGTCGCGTCGAATTCGGCGATTGCTTTCTCCTCATGGCGAGGGTCAATCGAGGCGGCAGAGAGTGGAACGCCCGGAGCGAAACCAAGCGCGGTAAGTAACGAAAACTGCTCCTGCGAAGAGAGTGGAAATTCTTCTCGGAATGGCGTGCGGCCGCGACGCGTGAACTGATCGATTAGATTGGTGACATTCGCGTGCGGAGGGCGATCTCCAAAAACCTTGCGCGCCCGAGCACTGGTATAATGCAGTGCCAGGATATCGTGCATATTATCAATCATAAGACCGGCCCGACGATTATATTCTTCCCGTTCAAGCGGTTCGATTATGCGTCCTGGTAGCAGTTCCAGCAGCAGGTCGAGTTGGCGGTGAGCAAGATCGGCGTGCCAGGGACCAAGCGGCTCGAAACGCGCGCCCGCATCGCCAAGCGCGATCACATTCCCGAGCCAAGGCTGGGTCGCGCGGCCGGGCGAAAGATCGACACCTGCTTCCAAAGGTGCACCAAGTGCAGAAAGCACTGGCTGGTGGGGAATGCCCTCACCGACACCAATGACAGTGCAAAGGCCTTGCCTTCCTGCCACTTGTGTCTGCCACCCAAGATCCAGCAGCGCGATACGGTCTTCCAGCGCGATGACAGGCTGGTTCGGTCGTGCGATGTATATCATGCGGGTCGGCAGCGTAGCCGACCAGTCGATCGCGGCAAAATCAGGATGGGCCGACAAAAGAACCGCATCAGGCCCGCTGCAGTCCACGAACAAATCCGCCTTTAAGCGGCCTGCCTTTTCGATTTTAATCGCGTCGAGCGAACCTGCCTTACCCCAGTCTGTCGCCGTAATCGGACCTGGGGCAAAGCATACTCCTACATCGCGGGCTTTCGCCACCAGGAGTTGATGATAGGCATGTGGATCCCAGCGGATTGCATAGGGAATGTGGCTCAACGGCGTGACCCGATCGGGCGGGGGCGAGGCGAACCGGCCGGCAGCGCAAAGCCGCTCGGCCGGATAAGGAAATCGCACGAGCGATGCTGGTCCCGAATTGCCAGAGCCACAGTCGCGAGCGAACGCTATTTTCACTTCGGCCGGAAGGCCATCACCGTAGCAGAAGACACCATTTGAACCGAGCTCATCCCACCCCATGAAACGCGTCAGCAAACGGTAACTGCCGCCTGCTTTCTGGACGATTTCGCTTTCTGCGATCCCCAGCCTTTCGTGAAGGGAAGAAGTGAAAGGCATCGCGGTACGGGACCAGTCGGCAAATGAGCTGACGCCCGGCATTTCACCCGCAACGACCAGTTCTGAGGTGGGGGAGGCGCGCTTCAATCCGATTGCGGCAAGTAATCCAAGCGGACCCGCACCAACCACAACGATGCGACTTGGGGGTTCGCGCGGGACACTCATGCCGCAGGGGCTAGTCGTGAGGCATCGGAGCGCAGGAAATCGCGATGGCGCGGCATGCCCTGTACCTCGGCACGCACCGCCTGCTCCAGACGGTCCACAGCGCGGGTCAGTTTCGTCCGATCGAGTGCAGCCGGACGGGCGTCATGCTGCTCCGGCAGCAGGCCTTGGCCGATATAAACCGCAACCCAACTCGGTTCGAAAAACAGGCCCTCGGAGTATTTTGCGACCCGGCCGGTCCTGCGCCACAACTCTAGTTTGTCGGCGAGAGTGTCGGGTACCCGCATCGTGCGCATGTCATTCCAGAATTCGGAGTCATCGCGGGTTGTCACGTGGTAGTGCAGGATTAGGAAATCGCGGATCCGGTCGTATTCCATATCCACGAGACGATTGAATTCGTCTCTGTCACTCGCGTCGATAGCGTCGGCTTGGGGAAAGAGTTCGATCAGATAGGTTATCGCCATTTGCGCTAGGTAAATGGAAGTGGATTCGAGAGGTTCGAGAAACCCACTCGCAAGCCCTACCCCAATAACATTATGGGACCACGACCTGCGCCTTCTTCCCGGGCGAAAGCGCAGAATCCGTGGATCGGCTAATGGCTTGCCGTCTACGTGGCCAATGATTGCCTCGCATGCTCTATCTTCACTCACATGCGTACTGGAGAAAACATAACCATTACCCATGCGATGCTGCAGCGGGATCTGCCATCGCCACCCTGCAGGCATGGCTGTGGCCGTGGTATAGGGAGAAATGTCTTCGCTCGAATGCGTACACGGCATGGCTGCTGCGCGGTCGCATGGAAGCCAGTGGCTCCAATCTTCCCACTGCTCCCCCAGCTCCTCTCCCAGAAGAAGAGAACGAAAGCCCGAGCAGTCGACGAACAGATCGCCTTCTATTAGACGCCCATCATCCAGTTCGAGGGCAGCGACATCTCCGTTTGCAGTGTTGCGCTGAACTGCGACCACCTTCCCTTCGTGCCGTGTGACACCCGCTTCGGTTGAAAAACTGCGCATGAAGGGGCCGAAGAGCGTGGCATCGAATTGATAGGCATAACCATAGGTCGAAGCGAGGCTTTCGTCGGCTGCCGGTGGGCGAAACTTGTTCGCCAATGCAGCGGCAACGGCCAGAGAATAGTCGCCAAGCTGACCGGCCAGCCCGTGCCTGTGCAATTCGAGCCAGTAGTGATGAAACCCGACCCCATTCAATTCTTCGCCGAAAGAACCGAAGGGGTGAATGTAACTGGTGCCGATCCGCCCGAAATCGCGAAAATCGATGCCGAGTTTATAGGTCGCGTGAGTAGCCTCCATGAACGCCGCCTCGTCGATACCGAGCGTTTCAATGAAACTCCGAATATGTGGCAGCGTAGCCTCGCCAACACCGACGATCCCGATATCTTCGCTCTCGACTAATTGCACGTCTACGGCGTCGGGGAGCAACCGCACGAGGCCCGCAGCAGTCATCCAGCCAGCAGTACCCCCGCCCAGCACAACCACGCGCCGCTTGCGGGAACCGCCTGACCTACTCTGGCCGCTCTGCTTCATGTGACGAACGGTATCATCAGGGGAAGACGCGAACCAGAGTCAGGCGCAGGCCGTTGTGAAAGTGCAAGGGCCGCTAGCCCTCCATCTGCTCCAGTTCGAGACCCTTGGTCTCGCGGACCATCAGCCAGACAAAGACTACCGAGACCGCAGCGCTTATCGCATAGAAGCCATAGGCCCCGGTCAGGCCAATACTCGCCAGCATGATCGGGAAGGTCATGGTGATGCCGAAATTGGCGACCCATTGGGCAAAGCCGCTGACCGCAAGACCCGACCCACGGATCTGGTTGGGGAACATTTCGCCCAGCATAACCCACATGACAGGGCCCCAGCTGAAGTTAAAAAAGGCGACATAGATGTTCGCGGCTACCAGTGCAGCCAAGCCCGCACCGTCCGATAGCTGCAATTTGCCATCGACAAGCGATCCGCTCATGAACGCGAAGGACATGATCGCGAGCGTCACCGCCATACCGATGGAACCGATCAACAACAGCGGTTTGCGGCCAAGCCGGTCGATCAGGGCGATCGCCAGCAGGACAGATGCGATCGAGATGGCGCCACTCAGGATATTAATCTTGAGCGCATCGGACTCGCTGAACCCGACGGCCTGCCACAAGACCGCACCGTAATAAAACACCACATTGATGCCAACGAGTTGCTGGAAGACCGCTAGTCCAATGCCGACCCAAACGATCCGGCGAACCTTGCGTGTGTTGCGGTCGAGCAAATCGGACAGCCTCGGCGCATGATCGTTGGAGACGGAGGTCTCGATTTCACCGACCTTGCGGTTCGCCGTTTCGTGGCCAAACAGTCGGTAAAGCACCGAATGAGCCTTGTCGCGATCACCCCGCGTGACGAGGTAGCGAGGGCTTTCGGGGATGAAGAATAATGCCAGCAGGAAGATCGTTGCCGGTATCAGTTCCATCCAGAACATCCAGCGCCACGCTTCGAAACCGAGCCAGAACTGGTCGGTCGAAGAACCAGCGAACTCAGCCAGCAGATAGTTCGAGAGAAACGCCGCAGTAAGGCCGACGATGATCATGACCTGCTGCAGGCTCGAAAGCCGTCCGCGCATAGCAGCAGGAGTCACTTCGCTGATGTACGCTGGCGCCAAGACGCTGGCAGCCCCTACCGCAAGCCCCCCGATGATGCGGTAGATGACGAACTCTCCGGACGATCCGGCAATACCCGAACCGTAAGCGCTGATGATGAAGAACGCGGCTGCGATCAGCAATGTGCGCTTGCGCCCGAGAATATCCGACAGCCTGCCAGCGACGAAAGCGCCGACCGCGCAGCCGAGCAGCATGGAGGCCACGTTGAAGCCGGTGCCGACTTCATCCGAGTCGAACGCGATCCTCAGACCATCGACCGTCCCATTGATAACACCGCTATCGAATCCGAATAGAAACCCGCCCAAAGTGGCAACTGCCACAATTGCGGAAATCAGCGCCATATTGGCACCTGTCTGCGCTCTCTCCAAAATTCCCTCCCATGCTGTGCTGTTGCACAATCGTGTGTATATGTTAGCGCTACCTTTCACGGAAATTTGCGGCTTTGCAAGTCGCCTTTTCACGAAGACAAATTTGGATCCAGGAGAGAATGGCCATGCTGACAGGCAAAAACTACATCGCGGGCGAATGGCGCAACGGCAATCGCACTTTCTCGGCCGTAGAGGCGGCCAGCGGGGACAAGCTCGATCCCGAATTCGCCGAAGCATCGAAATCCGACGTTGCCGATGCCTGTGCCGCCGCAGCAGAAGCGCAGAAGGTATTCGGGAGCGTTGCGCTCGACAAGCGTGCGGCCTTCCTGCGCCTGGCAGCTGACAAGATTGACGCGCTTGGTGACACGCTCACCCAGCGTGCCATGGCGGAAAGCGGCCTGCCCGAAGCGCGCCTGAACGGCGAACGCGGCCGCACGGTCGGTCAGTTGCGGCTGTTCGCCGACGAGGTGGAGAACGGCGCGTGGCAAGGTCTGAGGATCGATCATGCCAACCCTGACCGTACTCCGCCCAAGCCCGATCTGCGCATGCGCAAGATTCCGTTGGGCCCGGTCGCTGTATTCGGCGCCAGCAACTTTCCCCTCGCCTTCTCGGTTGCAGGGGGAGACACTGCCTCTGCCTTTGCCGCGGGCTGCTGCGTCGTGGTCAAGGGGCACCCCGCACACCCCGGAACTTCCGAACTGGTGGGCGGCGCAATTGCCGAAGCCGTCAAGGAAAGCGGTTTGCCAGAAGGGGTCTTCTCGCTTCTGTCCGGTACCGATTTCGAACTCGGCGAAGCTCTCGTAAAGGACCCGCGGATCGCAGCAGTCGGCTTTACAGGTTCGCGCGGTGGCGGGCTAGCGCTGATGGAACATGCTGCAAATCGCGAGGTGCCCATCCCCGTCTTTGCCGAGATGAGCAGCATCAACCCGGTCGTCCTCATGCCAAACAAACTCGCAGAAGCGCCCGAAGCCTTGGCGGAAGCTTACGTCGGATCGCTATCGATGGGAGCGGGCCAGTTCTGCACCAACCCCGGCATCGTGCTGACGGTTGAAGGCGAGGCAACCGATCGCTTCATCGCAAAGGCGCGTGAAGCGCTGGGTTCGGTACCTGCCCAGACCATGCTGACCAAGGGGATCAGCGACGCCTATCGCAACGGTATCAGTACGCTTGGAGCGCTCGACGGCGCCGAGCCGGTCGGTGTTGGCGAAGAAGGATCGAGTGCCTGTGGTCGCGCGCAGGTCTATACTGTTTCAGCGTCTGCCTTCCGCAAGAATGCCGGGTTCGAGGAAGAAGTTTTCGGCCCGAGTTCGATCATCGTGCGTTGCAGCGATCTTTCCGAAGTTTCTGCCATTCTCGAAAGTCTGGAAGGTCAGCTCACCGCGACCCTCCACCTGAACGATGCCGACCATGAGGAGGCGGCGAAACTGCTGCCCGTCCTGGAGCAGCGCGCGGGTCGCATTCTGGCCAACGCTTGGCCGACCGGCGTCGACGTCACCCATGCCATGGTCCATGGCGGTCCTTACCCGGCAACTTCGGATGGCCGCAGCACATCAGTGGGTACGCTGGCGATCGATCGGTTCCTTCGTCCGGTTTGTTACCAGGATCTCCCCGAAAGCCTGCTTCCGGCAGCGCTGAAAGACGACGCGAGCGGCACCCTCACCCGTGTCGATGGGACCTACCAACTTTAAGCTAAGCGAGTTGGACCGAACCTAAGTGATCTGGAAGGCGGGGCAGCAGATGCCCCGCCTTTTTCCTTTGGGTGTTCGATAACCTCTGTACTTAACCGCCCTATCGCAACTTGACGGCACGAACCCGGTGCGCTGTGCCTCTGGCCACACGATGCTGTTATGAGAACAGCGGCAGGACGAGGCAATATGACGGACAATTTGACTCTGCTTCTAGGCGGCGCGCGGTCGGGGAAAAGCCGCCGGGCGCTGACCTTGGCAGAGGCGCAACCACCGCCACATATATTCGTCGCGACGGCTCAGGCCTACGATTCAGAAATGGAAGACCGGATCGCGCTCCATCGGGCAGAACGCGATGCACGCTGGATCACTGTCGAAGCGCCTCTCAAATTGCCTGAAACAATTCAGAACCAACAGGAAGGCACGGTGGTCGTAGACTGCTGCACGATCTGGCTGTCGAACCTCATGCTTGACGATCGGGACGCGAACTCTGCCACAGATGACCTGATCGACAGTCTCAAGAACACAAGAGCCGAGGTGCTTCTGGTGAGTAACGAGGTTGGATCGGGCATCGTCCCTGAGCACCCGCTCGGGCGCCGCTTTAGGGATCAACAGGGGTGGCTCAACCAGCGCTTGGCGGAGGTTTGCGACACGGTGGAATTGGTTGTGGCGGGACTGCCACTTAGCCTTAAACGGCCAGTGCCTTAGCCAATCTGGATAGCGATTGAGGGTCGGGAGGAAGCCCGATACGCAGAGCCTGATTGCAGTTTTCGAACCGACGCACGGCAACGCCGTTCTCCGCTAGACCTCGCCAGACTGCAGCCGCATCTTTAGTTTTGACGTAGCGAAAAAGATCGGTTCCACCCGCGTCTTCAAGGCCCGCGCCAGAGAGAACATGCTGCAGCGCAAGCGAAGCATCGGCCAAACGGCCTCGCGTTTTTTTCTGCCATGTTTCGTCTGCGTAAGCCGCCTGTCCTACTGCAAGCGCAGGTCCCGACACGTCCCAACCGCCGACTTTTTCTCCAAGCTCGTCGAGGACCGCCGGCGGCGCTAGAAATGCGCCAAGCCGTACTCCCGCGAGACCGAAGAACTTGCCGAAAGACCGCAAAACGATCAGCCCTGCGCGACCTGCTGCTGGAGCCATGCTGGCCTCGGGATCGAGTTCGGCATAGGCTTCATCGACTATCAGCCACCCGCCACGTCTAGTAAGCCTTCGCCGTGCTTCTTCCATCTCGCCAACTGACCAGCAATGTCCATCGGGATTATTCGGATTCACAAGAACGACGGTATCGACATCTTCGACCACTTCGAGCGGATCGTCCAATTCCCGCACTTCCACTCCCGCAGCATGCCAGCTGTGTCTGTGATCGGCATAGCTTGGAGACCGAACGGCCACGGAACGCGATCTGAGAATGGCTGGCAGTTGTCGGATGACAATCTCTGTCCCACCGACAGCCCGGCAAGCCTCGGGAGCACATCCAAACGCGTTCGCCATGGCACCTTCGCAAGCCTTCCGTGCTTCTTCTGTCGGCAATCGTGTCCACGCTTCTGGCGCCAAGGTTGGCACAACGTAGGGCCAGGGATTGATACCCGTCGAAAGGTCGAGCCAAGGTTCCGGCGCATGTGGAAACGCCCGCGCCATGACATCGATGCGCCCGCCGTGACCTGTAAAGAGCTTGTTATCGGTCACAGCGAAACAACGCCGCCCACCGCGAAGAGTGTAAGGCCCATTGCGATGACTGAGCGCCGATAGATTGAGAGCGCTTTTGCCAGATCATGCATAGGCGGATCGCGCCCATCAGCATTCAACCAAGGCTCTTCCCTGAGACCGTCTCCATAACATCGGGGACCGGAAAGCCGGATGTCCAGTGCACCAGCCATTGCAGCTTCCGGCCAGCCAGCATTGATTGAACGATGGCACGATGCATCGCGAACCATGATTCTGAATGATCGCGCTGAACCGCTTACAAGACCGAACAAGAAACCCGTCAGGCGCGCAGGACCGAAATTGGCAATATCGTCAATCCGTGCGGCTATCTTGCCGAATGCCTCGTATTGCGCGTTGCGATGCCCGATCATGGAATCGAGCGTGTTGATTGCTTTATACGCGAACAGCCCAGGCAGTCCGAACATTGCGCCCCAGAACAAAGGCGCCGTTACACCGTCGGACGTGTTCTCCGCCAGGCTTTCTATAGCCGCGCGCGCGATCGCTTGCTCATTCAGCGAATGCGTTTCGCGGCCTACGATCTTGCTCAGCGACGATCGGGCGGCCGGTAACCCATTACGTGCAAACGCCTGCGCAACAGCGGCCACATGATCGTTCAGCGATCGGCCCGCGATTAGACTGGCAGCGACCACTGACTGGATTAGCAAGCCCACCACTCCCGAAGGCGCTAGAACTTCGATGGCTAGTCCTGCCGATGCCGCGATAGAAATCATGAAAAGTGCCGCCATGCCGCCAAGAAGGATGCGAACGGCCCTCCCGCTATTTTCCCGGTTCAATAACCGTTCGGCCCGCGTCACGAGCCAGCCGAACCACCGCACCGGATGGCCGATCCGTTTATCCAGCCTATCGGGCCAGCCGCAAAACGCCTCGAGAACCAGCCCGCCCAGCATGATCCAAGCGGCAGTCATCGCGCCAGTTCGAACAACGCTTTTATATCGAGTGCCGTTTCCACTCCATCCGCAAGCTGATCGAGCGCCCGTTCCACATCCTGTTCGTAGTTCAGCGAACTGGTCCTGCCGCTGCGAATGTTACTCAGCCAGCGGGTCCGAAAGGTATCGCTAGCGAACAATCCGTGCAGATAAGTCCCTATTAGCCGCCCACCCGCGCCCACAGCACCATCATTGGTACCATCATCAAATTGGCAGAAAGGCGCATCGAGAGCAGTACCGGTGGATCGACCCGAATGAATTTCGTAGCCAGTCACGGGCTCGCCATCTGCAAGCGTTTTTCCTTGTATAGGACGAACGGTTTTCTCGCCAGACATAACCGTTGTCATATCGAACAGACCGAGGGCGCAAGCAGCCCCCTTCAATCCGTCACGCCCGTCTGGATCCTCGACCCGAGCGCCCAATAGCTGAAACCCGCCGCACAGGCCCACGATATGCGCCCCGGTACGGAATGCAGCGATAATATCGTGATCCCACCCTTCCCGGCGAAGCATGGCGAGATCCACCAAAGTGGACTTGGTACCGGCGAGTATGATGGCGTCGCATTCGCGGGGAATGGGTTGCCCGGGAGGAATGAAACGATGATCGACGTCTTCTTCCGCTCCCAAGGGATCGAGATCGTCGAAATTGCTGATCCGTGAGAGCATCGGAACGGCGATGACAATCCCCTTCCCTTCCGGCAGACGCCGATCGAGCACGACGGCATCTTCTGCCGGAAGTCTCGAAGCCGATGGAAGCCATGGAACGACGCCAAAAGAGCGCCAGCCGGTCCGTTTCTCGATGAAGCGGATGCCTTCGTCGAATAGCGAGAGATCCCCGCGGAACCGGTTTATTGCGAAGCCCGCAATCATCGCAGCATCCTGCGGATCGATAACGGCCTTCGTCCCGATGATGGAGGCGATGACCCCGCCACGGTCAATGTCTCCAACCAGCACCACCGGGACATCGGCGGCGCGCGCAAACCCCATGTTGGCGATGTCGCCTTGCCGCAAATTGACTTCGGCAGGACTCCCTGCGCCCTCGACGATCACCAGATCATACGTATCGCGCAGACGCTCGAACGCTGCCAGAACGGGAGCAAGCAGGCTTCCACGTTTGGCCATGTACTGCGCTGCCTCATCGCTTCGCAGCGCAGTGCCGTTGACGACGACCTGCGCGCGCCGATCACCTTCGGGCTTCAGCAGCACAGGGTTCATGTCAGTCGAGGGTTCGAGCCCAGCTGCACGTGCCTGCAGCGCCTGGGCCCGCCCGATTTCTCCGCCATCCGAACAGGCGGCCGCGTTGTTCGACATGTTCTGTGGCTTGAAGGGCGCGACCCTTATCCCTCGGCGATGTGCAATGCGGCACAGGGCAGCGACGAGAAGCGACTTGCCGACGTCCGAACCCGTACCCTGAAGCATGATCGCCCGTGCGCCCATCGCGGAATTACGCTGGCCCTTCGATATCGAGACGCAGCCCTTCGCTCTGCTGCGTGACGCGTGAAGCAATGCCGAACACCTTATGCAACATTTCGGGGGTGCATGTCTCCTGTGGGGTACCATCCGCAACGATCCGACCGGCGTGCATCCATATAACGCGATCCGCATAGCGCATGGCGAGGTCCAGATCGTGGATCACCGTAAGCACGCCGCGACCTTCGCGAGCCATTTCGGCAAACAAACCCATGGTTTGATGCTGGTGCCGGGGATCGAGAGCGGCGACCGGCTCGTCGGCAACCACCAGCGGTGTCTCCGAAGCAAGCGCGCGGGCGAGGTGAACGCGGGCCAATTCGCCTCCGGACAGAGTATCGGCAGCCCGTTGCTCGAAACCCTCCAGCTGGCAGGCGGCGATTGCGCGGGCCACTGCCCCTTCATCTTCCGGCGAAAGGCGGCCCAGCGCTGCGCCATAGGCAAAGCGGCCCAGGGCAACGATGTCCTCGACCGGTTGCGGCCAGACCAAGGGGCGGGTCTGAGGAAGATACGCCACCCGGCGAGCCCGTTCCAGAGGTGACAGGTCCATGACTGCGCCCCCGCCGAGAGAAGCGCTGCCGGTATCGCTGGGCATCAAGCCAAGCGCGAGGCGCAGAAGAGACGTCTTGCCAGAGCCGTTCGGGCCGATCAGCGCCGTCAGCGTGCCTGCTTTCAGCGAAAAACTGGCATCTGCCACAAGCTGCTTGCCGTCGACGGCATAGCTCAAGTTCCGGGCATCGAGCAGAGTCATGCCAGCCTCCTCCGTGCCGCGATCCAGATGAATACCGGCGCCCCCAACAGCGACGCAACAACACCCAGCTTTAGTTCGCTGTCGGTCGGCAGAACGCGCACGCCGATATCGGCCACGACCAGGATAAATGCGCCGAGCAAGGCGGAAGGTATGAGCAGACGTGCCGGATCATATCGCAGGAATGGCCGCACGAGATGCGGCGCCACGATACCGACAAAGCCAATCGCTCCGGCAAGTGAGACCGCCGCGCCGGTGGCGAGCCCTGCCCCGATGATGACCGCCAGCCGCTGGCGGCGCAGATCGAGCCCCAGGCCTTCGGCTGCCTCGTCGCCCAGCGCCAATGCCGACAAACCGCGCCGCGAGAGCAACAGCACGGCTGCACCTGCGATCATGAAAGGAGAAGCAAATGCCAGATCAGCGAAACTGCGATTGTCGACCGTTCCCAACATCCAGTTCACCATATCGGCGAGGCTGAAGGGATTGGGGGCAAAGTTCATCAAAAGCGCCATGATCGCAGCAGAAAAGCTCGACAGGCCAACGCCGATCAGGATCAGTGTGACGACCGAGCGAGTCCGGATCGCCGCCAGAGCCACGACCAGTGTCGCAAGCAGCGCACCGGCGACTGCCGCCAGTGGCAAAATCAATGGCCCAAAGGCGGCGAAACCGAAGTAGAGCACGAAAGTCGCGAATAGGGCGGCCGTTGCGGAGACCCCGAGAATTCCCGGTTCTGCGAGCGGATTGCGAAGGAGGCCCTGAAGCGCCGCGCCGCTCATGCCAAGCGCTGCACCTACCATGGCCGCAGCCAGCGCGCGGGGGAGACGGATTTGCCAGACGACCAACCTATCCCCCTCGCTGCCCTGGAAGGCGAGCGCAGCCAGCAAGCGTTCGATTGGCAAGGATACCGACCCCAGCGTCACCGAAAGCAATAAGGCCGCTATCAGTGTAGCGCCGAGCATGGCCACAACCCGGTTCACGACGGTTCCTCCGCCGCTGCAGCCAGGGCCTCCACGGCATCAACCACGAACCACCCGCCGCATGCAGTCCACGCCCCTTCCAGCGGCACCACGGGCAAATCCCTCAACTGGGCTTGGGCCACCGTATGACGCGCAGCGCTCCAGTTGTCGACGTGGTTCGTCCCTCCATCGAAGAATGATGCGGCAATCAGATCCGGCTTTTCGTAAGCGAGCCGCTCCAGCGGAAGCGGATTCCAGCCGGGCCGACCCTGGAAATTATCCACCCCCGCAGCCACGAACAGTTCGTGCACCAAGGTTCCTTCTCCGGTCGTGACGCCCGCTGGTGTCATATACAGCGCACTCCTTCGTGGGTGTTTTCGTGCCGATATCGCCCGGAGCCGGCTATCCATTTCGGCCACCAATCCTTCAGCTTTTTCGGGTTTTCCAAGCGCGGTCCCGACGCGCAACACTTCGCTGCGAACTTCGTCCAGCGTCTGCGGAAAGCCGATCTGGATCACCGGAACTCCGGGTTTCTCAAGAAAGTTGGCGATGTCATGCCCCCCGCCATAGGTTCGCACCACCAGATCGGGTTGAAGTGCAAGGACATCTGCCGTGCGCGGGCGAACTGTCCGAATGCCCCCGGCTTCCGCCCGCATGTAGGAGAAGCTCTTTTCGGCATCGGGTGACAGAGCGAGTATGTCACCCCGGTCAGCGAACTTCAGCACATATTGATCCGCACAGTAATCGAGGCTGACGATCCGCCGCGGCGCGTCAGCGTCAGCCCTTGGCCCCGGAGCCTGCGCACAGGCTGCGAGGGAAAGGCTTGCCAACGCCGCGAGGATCGCCAGCCGGATCATCAGAGCCGGTAACGCACGCCGCCGAATGCTGCACGCCCAAGCTGGCCGTACCGGAACACGGTTTCATACTCGGCATCGAAGAGGTTCTCGATGCGTCCGAAAACTTCAAGGTTGTCAGTAAGACCGTAGCTCGCGCGAACATCGGTCACGACATACCCATCGAGTTCGCGGCTGTTGCTGGCATTATCGAAGCTGTCGCCGACCATCAGGACGGTCGCACCGATCCCGATGCCGCTTTCCAGCCTGTAGTCCACCACTACACTGGCCTTGTCCTTGGCCCGTCGGGGAAGGAAATTGCCGGTCGTCTCATCGACTGCATCGATCGTAGTGTAATTTAACGCAACATCGAAGCCATCGACCGGGCGCATGGCTACGCCAAACTCCCAGCCATGGGCTGAAGCGAGTTCCGTATTGTCGTAGAAGCCGTAAGGATCGGTGTCGGTCGACACGAACCCGATCAGGTTCTTTGAATCGCGTTCGAAATATGTAGCGCCGACCTGGGCCCGACCGTCGAGAAAGCGATGGGTGAGTCCGACGTCCCAGCTCTCGGACGTCTCCGGCATAAGCGCCGTGTTCCCGTAAACGCTGTATAGCTGGTAAAGCGATGGGGCCTTGAACCCTTCGCCATAGCTTGCCCGCAGCACCGTTGCGCCCGCATTAGGCGAATATGCGCCACTGGCGGCGAAGGTCGTTTCGTCGCCATAGGTCTCGTGATCGTCGTAGCGAACGCCCCCCGTCAGCGAGAGGCCGCTGAATGGGGTGAGGTTGAGCTGGCCATAGGCGCTGTTGAGCCATACATCGGCCTTTTCCGGCGTGCCGCCATAGCTTGAACTGCGGAATTCGGACTCTTCGCGCTCGGCACCGAATACAAGTTCGGCGAAGGTGGTTGCGTCGAAAACGCCCTGATATTCGTAGCGACGGTTTTCGCCATTCGCATCGAAAGTCTCGCTGTCGCTGCCGAAGTCGAAATTGCGGCGATCGATATTGGTATAGGCGAAACCCAAGCGGTTGCGCATTCGCCCGTCGAGCAGATCAGCCTTGATACCGGCATATCCGACGAAGTCGTTGCGATAGGACACCTCTTGCGTATCCCCGAAACCATCGGCCCCGAAACCGTCGATGTCCGTCTCGCCGTCTGCATAAAATGCGCGCAAGTCGAGCGAGACGTTATCCGCCACGGCAATGTCGAGCTTGCCGTTGACGCCAAGGCTCTCGAAACCGTCCTTCTCCTGGCCGCCCCGGGCTTCGCTGAAGGCAGAGATGCCGTCCGTCCGCAGGTACGTTGCGCCGACGCTGGCACCTACGGGTCCGAAGCGACCGGCCACATTGCCGACCAGTTCCGCCGTATCGCGCTCCCCGTATTCCCCGCTCAGAAAGACGCCGAGGTCGTCGCTGGGTTCACGCGTAATCAGATTGATCACACCGCCGATCGCCTGACTTCCGTAAAGCACGCTTTGGGAGCCGCGCACAATTTCAACCCGGGAGATGTTGCCGGTCAGCAGAGTGCCGAAGTTGAACCCCCCGCCCGGTGAAGCCGGATCGTTGAGCTTGATGCCGTCGATAAGGACCACGGTCTGGTCGCTATCCGCACCGCGGATGGAAACGCTGGTACTCGTCCCGAGGCCGCCATTGCGGTTGAAGGTGACACCGGGAACCGTACGCAGCAGGTCGAGAACTTCGCTGGGCTGGCGGTTCACGATTTCTGTTTCGCCGATCACGGTTACCGATTCACCGACCTGGCTGATCGCACGACCGGTGCGATTGGCTGTCACCACGATGATCTCGTCATCGGTATCGGTTGCTACAGGAAAGTCGGTCGATCGCGCGAAAGCGCCGGTTGAACACAGGGCAAGCACAGCCGCTGCGGAAGATGTATAGAATGCGGGTTTCATCAAGAAATCCAAAGCCATACCAGGCAGGGGCTCCGGCGCCCGCCAGGTTAAATCGACAGATGGCCACACTGCGACAATCATGGTCGCAGCGCCGGTAACCGGCCTGGCTGCCGTTACTTCGGAAAATAACTTTCCTGTCCCATTGGGCTGGACCCGGCCCCGGACGAACGACGCGACGGCAGGTTTCCTGACTTGCCGATCATCGCCTTCGAACCGCCTTCCCGGGGACGCCTTTTGATGGGCATTGCCAGTGGCATAAGTGGTCCGGGGCTCCCGGCTTACAGTTGCGGGCACAGCGTCGGATTTGCCCAACTGGGCTCACCGACTTCCCTCTTAGCTTCAGGCGTTTTGCACCTGATGCACCGTCTGCCGGCGCCAATGGGCGGAGAGATGGCCGCTGTCAATCCTGCCCGGTCAGAAGTCAAGCCCCTGCTGCGCCCGGATTCCGGCATGGAAGGCGTGCTTGATTTCGCGCATCTCGCTAACCGTATCGGCATATTCCATCAGCTCGGGCATCGCATCGCGGCCTGTCAGGATGACGCGCGTGTTTCCGCGGCGCTCCAGCACATTGATCACGGCCTCCGGTGTGAGATAATCGTACCTCAAGGCGACGTTGATCTCGTCGAGCAAGACCAGATCATAATCGCCGCTGCCAATCAGTTCGCCGGCTTTGGCGAGTGCCTTTTCGGCAGCTTCGATGTCGCGGTCGCGGTCCTGCGTGTCCCATGTGAAGCCATCGCCCATGACGTGCCAGTCCACCAGATCAGGGAAGCGAGCGAAGAACTGCTTTTCGCCGGTCTTCCACTTGCCCTTGATGAACTGGACCACTGCGACTTTCTGGCCCCAGCCCAAAGCGCGGGCCATTACCCCGAAAGCAGAGCTAGACTTGCCTTTCCCATCGCCTGTGTGGACCAGAACGAGGCCGCGCTCCGGGTCTTTGAGTTCGCGACGTCGCTTGGCCTGCTCGGCCTGCAGTTTCTTCATCTGCGCCTTGTGGTCGCCGTGCTCGGTTTCGCTCATGCAATATGGTCCGTTTCGAAGGTGAGAAAATCGCCGAAGTCCAGCTTCAGCTCGTATGGATCGGCATGTCCCAAGGCGGCAGCCATGGCTCGTGCCACTCCGAGGTGACTTACGGCCAGGACGTCGCCCTGATCGTTCGCAATTTCAGTGAGATAGATACCTACGCGCTGCACCAACTGGGCAACACATTCGCCGCCGTGGGGACGAGCGCCCTCGATATCCAGGGCCCAAAGATCGATCTCTGCGCGAGGAATATCGTCCCAGCGTTTCATTTCCCATCGCCCGAAGTCGATTTCGGCAAGCCTCGGATCGGCCTGAACTTCGAGACCCAGCATGGGTGCCAGCTCTTCCGCGAGCTCCCGGCAACGGCGCAGCGGACTGGTATGCAATCGGGTAACGGGCCCGTTCAGACGGCTGAGAAGCTGCTGTAGCTCGTCCTGACCTGGGATGTGGGCAGTGATGTCTGACTGTCCATAGCATACGCCACGCGGCACCTCCGGCTCTCCGTGGCGCAGCAGGATCAGAGCCATGCGAGCAGGCCGAGATAGAAGCCTATTTCAGACACTTGCTGAACGGCACCAAGGCAGTCGCCCGTGTATCCGCCCAGCTTGCGCTCGAACAGCAGGCGCGTTGCCCCATGGCCTACGCACAGGCCGACTACAGCGCTGACAACTGCACCGATGCCAACGAAGAGACCGAAGAGCAGCAAGGCAATCAGCCCGGTAAGCCAGGCAACGACCAACCCGTTGCGCGCCATTCCGCCAGCCACGGGATTGGCTATGCCTTCGGGTCGCGCATAGTTGCTGGTGGCGATCACGACCACTGCCGACAGACGCGAAAGCCCATGCGCGACGGGTAATGCGGCCAGCGCGCTCCAGGGGAGGATTGAAGAAAGGGCGGCGACCTTCAGGCTCAGGGCGACGAACAGTGCCGCGGCCCCGAATGCGCCCAGCCGGCTGTCGCGCATGATTTCCATCATCCGCTCCGGCGTGGAGGCGCCTATTCCATCGAACAAATCCGCCAGCCCGTCTTCGTGAAAGGCGCCGGTGGCGAGCAAGGTGGCGGCAGTGGCGAAGATCGCGCCTATAATCCCGCCGCCGATCCACGATCCCAGCGCGAAGCCGATCGCCCCGATTGCGCCGATCAGGATGCCGACGAGCGGATAGAAGGCGGGAGCGGCTTCGAAGTCGCTTTTTCCAAGAGTTGTCGTACGCACCGGGATGCGGGTGAGGAACATCCAGGCAGCCAGGAAAGCGGCCATTGGTCTTGTCATGACGCTACGGTTTCAGCGCCGGAGACGCCTGCCTGCGAGAAGCTGGCCATCGAGAAAAGCGAGAGGGCGGCGCGGATCATGGGGATGGCCAGGAGGGCTCCCGTGCCTTCTCCGAGACGCATGTCGAAATCCAGCAGGGGATCCGCATCCAGCCATTCGAGAAGGGCCCGGTGCCCCTGCTCTGCGGAGCGGTGCGCATAGACGAATGCCTTTGCGCTTGCCGGTTCGATTGCCCGCGCCAGAGCGGCGGCGGAGGTGGCGATGAAGCCGTCTACCACGACCAGCTTTCCTGCCTCCGCGGCGCCGATCATGGCGCCGGCCATGGTGCCGATCTCGAAACCGCCGACCTCTGCCAGAACTTCCAGCGGAGCCAGCTGCCCGGTGCGCTTGGCGGCGCGTTCGAGCACGTCTTGTTTGTGCGTAAGAGCGGCATCGTCGAGGCCTGTTCCGCGGCCTACCAGCTTCGCGATTTCGAGGCCGCTGAGCTTGTGAACCACCAGCGTCGCGGCGGAGGTGTTGGCGATGCCCATCTCACCGAAACAGGCGATTTTTCCTGCCAGATCAACGCCATAGTGGCGCCCCTGATCGACAGCGCGGCGAGCGCAATCGGAGGTCATGGCGGGCCCTTTTGCGCTGTCCGCAGTGCCTTCGCCGAGCCGCATCTTTACTAAGGCGGAGTGGCCCGAAGGAGGCGTTGCGATGCCGCAATCCACCACGGTTACGGGGATGCCGAGAGTGTTCGCGATGGCGTTTGCGGCAGCGCCGCCGGCGAGGAAATTGGCGACCATCTGGCCGGTCACTTCCTGCGGGAAAGCCGAGACGCCATTGGCGGCAATACCGTGATCTCCGGCGAAAATCGTAAGGGTTGCAGCGGCTTGTTCGGTCAGTTCATGGCCCAGCACCGAGGCGGCCTGGACGGCCAGTTTCTCAAGACGGCCAAGTGATCCGACCGGCTTGGTCTTGTCGTCGAGTATGCTCTGCAGGTCTGCCTTCGTCATGCCGTGCGTTTAGCGCAAGGCCTTTGCGATACAACATCACTGTTCCGAAATTGGGCCCGAACACCCTCTTGATCGGCCCGGTCCCAGGCCGATCAAGCCCGGTCAGGCGAATTCACCGCGGCGATAAGCTTCGAACGCGTCGCGAATCTCTTCCTGGCTGTTCATCACGAACGGACCATGCGCCACCACCGGCTCTCCGATCGGGTCGGCATGGCCGAACAGGATGAGCGCGCCATCGGGTGCCGTCACCTCGATTTCGTCACCATCGTCGAAGCGGGCCAGGCAATGTTCGGGTACGCTGTCATTGCCGATGCGGACCGATCCCTGGACGGTGTAGAACAGGATATTGCGGCCAGCGGGTGCCGGCAGGCTGACGCTGCTGCCCGGTTGCATATGGACGGTCGCCAGCGCAACGCCGGTCAGCGAGGATACGGGCGCATCCTCGAAGCCCGAGACGGGTCGAAGCTCCACGCCATCCGCCAGTGAAAGCGAAGGGATCTTGGCCGCCGGGACTTCGATGTAATCGGGATCGGTGAATTTGAGCCGCGCGGGCAGATTGACCCATAGCTGCAAGATTTCCAGCGGGCCGCCATCGCGTTTGAAGCTGTCGGGCGAAAGCTCCGAATGGACGATGCCCGATCCCGCCGTCATCCACTGCACCCCGCCATCGGCCACCACGCTTTGCGCGCCGCTGCTGTCCTGATGCGCGAGGCTGCCTTCCACCATGAAGGTCACCGTCTCGAACCCGCGATGGGGGTGCGGGCCGAAGGGCAGGCCGTTGTTGCCCGGCGGATAGCTTTGCGGGCCATGGTGATTGAGAAAGAGGAACGGATCGATCTGCGGTAGGCTGGGCCCGGGCAGCGGCCTGCGCGTGGTCAGATCGGCGATATCGTCGCGATAGGCGCGGTGAACCGAGCGAAGGGCGCGTGAAGTCATGCCATCACCCCTTTTTCCTCAAGGCCCGGCACTTCGGGGCGCGGCCCCGGCGGCACGATGCCATTGGGATTTATATGCTCGTGGCTTTCGTAATAATGATGCCGGATGTGCTCGAAATTCACCGTCTCGGCCACGCCGTCCAGTTCATAGAGCCGCCGCGTCAGCGCTGCCAGATTGGGATAATCGGCAATCCGGCGGCGGTTGCATTTGAAATGTGTGTGATAGACATGGTCGAACCGGATCAGCGTGGTCCACAGGCGGATATCTGCCTCTGTCAATTGTCCGCCAACCAGCCAGTCCTGCCCTTCCAGCCGTTGCTCCAGCTTGTCGAGCGTGTCGAACAGCGGCCTGATCGCCTCGTCATAAGCGGATTGCGATGTCGCGAAGCCCGCCTTGTACACGCCGTTATTGACCGCGTGATAGACTTCCTCGTTCACCGCATCGATCTCGTCGCGATGGGCTTCGGGGTAAAGGTCCAGCTCGGTCGCGCCGACCTGGTCGAAGGCACTGCCCAGCATGCGCAATATATCGGCGCTTTCGTTATTCACGATGGTGCCCTGCTTGATATCCCACAGCACCGGTACGGTGACATGGCCGCTGAAGTCGGGTTTCGCCGCGGTATAGACCTCGTGCAGATTATCGGCATCCAGCAGCGGATCGGGTGTGACGCATTCGCCATCGCGGAAAGACCAGCCGCCTTCCTTCATCAGCCAGTGGACCACCACCAGTTCGATCATGCCTTCCAGCCCCTTCAGCCGCCGCGCCACGGTGGCACGGTGCGCCCACGGGCAGGCAAGGCTGACATACAGGCGATAGCGCCCCGGTTCGGCGGCGAACCCGCCCTCCCCCGTCGGCCCGGCGGACCCGTCAGGGGTTATCCAGTTGCGAAAAGGGCTTTCGGTGCGTTCGAACTTGCCGCTGTCCTCGTCATTGTAATCCCATTCGTCATACCATTTGCCGTCTTTGAGAAATCCCATGTCCCGTCCCCTTACACATCGTCCGCGCTGAACGGATATTGGCGGCGTTCGTGCTGGATGCTGATCCAGTGCGTGCTGGTGAAGGCATCGATCGCCCATTCGCCGTTGAACCGGCCGATGCCCGAATTCTTGACCCCGCCGAAGGGGGCAAAGGGGCTGTCGTTCACCGTCTGGTCGTTGATATGGGTCATGCCTGCCTGCACCTGCTTGGCAAAGGCGAGCGCGCGGCCTTCGTCGCGGCTGAACACCGCGCTGGACAGGCCCATCTCGGTGGCATTGGCCAGTTCCAGCGCATGGTCTTCATCCCGTGCGCGCTGGATCGGCGCGATGGGGCCGAATATCTCGTTGGCGACCAGGCAGCTGTCTTCGCCCACATCGGTGAAGACATGCGGCGGCATGACCAGCCCGTCAGGCTCTCCGCCCAGCGCGCAGGTCGCGCCTTCTTCTTTCGCCTTGGCGATCATGTCGGAAATGCCTTCGAACTGGTCGCGGTTGACGATGGGGCCGATAAAGCACTTGGGATCTTCGCGCTTGCCGACCGGCAATTGCTTCACTCGCGCCACGAACTTCTCCACTAATTCATCGTAGACCGCGTCTTCCACGATAATGCGGTTGGCGATCATGCAGATCTGGCCCTGGTGCATGAACTTGCCCCAGACGCTGGCTTCCACCGCGCGGTCCAGATCGGCATCGTCCAGCACCACGATCGGGCTGTTGCCGCCCAGTTCCAGCTCGACCGACTTGATCCGGTCCCCATCGAGCGCGGCCTTGCCCACGCCGCGGCCCACAGGGGTGGAGCCGGTGAAGCTGACGACAGAGGGGATCGGATGGCGGATCAGCGCATCGCCGATGGTGGAGCCGGAACCCGGCAGCACCGAAACCAGCCCTTCGGGCAGGCCCGCTTCCTCGCAAATGGCGGCAAAGATCGTGCCGCCGGTAACGATGGTATCGCTGGCGGGCTTGATCACCACGCCATTGCCCAGTGCCAAGGCCGGGAACAGCGTGCGCGCGGTAAGCTGGAGCGGGAAATTCCACGGGCTGATCAGCGCGATCACCCCGGCAGGCTGGCGATAGGCGCGCGATTCCTTGCCCGGAATATCTTCCGGCATTATCGCGCCCTTCACCATGTATGGCAGCGTCGCGGCTTCGGAGCGGGCGACCTGCGTCACCAGCATCAGTTCCAGCGCGGCCTTCAGCTTGGTGCCCCCGGCCTCGCGGACGATCCAGCCGGCGATCTCGTCCTTGCGGGCTTCGAGAATGTCGGCAATCGCGTGCATTTTCGCAGCGCGCGCGGCGGGCGGCATGGCGCCCCATTCGCGCTGCGCCTTTTGCGCCGCCTTGCAGGCTTCATCGACATCGTCTTCGGTGGTGGAGGCCACTTCGAAGATGGTGGATTCGTCCCATGGACAGATGTTGGCGATCGCATCGCCGGATGCCTTGCGCCAGCTTCCGCCGACGAAGGATTGATCGAGCTTTTGGTATGTATCGGACATAGTGCCGAAGCGATTGCTTACGGATTAGGTTCCTTTTCGCCACGTGATAGCGCTATCATTTTGCGAAGGGGAAGCTATCGTTGCACCCAACGGGGCCGGTCCATGAAGGCTGGCAGAACATGAGGGAGGAAAAGCATGGCAATGAACCGCCGGGACTTACTGATCGCAAGCGGAGGCGCGCTGACCGCCGCCATGGCCGGGCGCGCGCTGGCGCAAGAGGCGCAGGGACAGCCGATGATGGGCAATCCCACCCTTCCCCTTCCCCCCGAACAGCGGATGGGCTGGGCCGTGGTGGGCCTGGGCAGTTTCGCCGTGGGCCAGTTGATGCCCGCTTTCGGCGATGCCAACCGCTCGCGCCTGACCGCGCTGGTTTCGGGCAATCCGGAAAAGCTGGCGCGGCTGGCCGATACCTACGGTGTCGAGCACACCTATAGCTATGACGATTACGACAGCATTATCGACAATCCCGCTATCGACTGCGTGCAGATCGCGCTGCCGGTGGGGCTGCATGCGGAATATACCATTCGCGCGCTGGAAGCGGGCAAGCACGTGCTGTGCGAAAAGCCGATGGCTTCGACCAGCGCCGAATGCGAAGCGATGATCGCCGCCGCGCGCAAGGCGGGCAAGGCGCTGGGCGTGGGCTACCGCGTCCATTTCGAACCGACCAACCGGGCCGCGCTTTCGATGATTACCGGCGGCGAAATCGGCACGATGCGCCATGTCCGCGCAGAGCACGGGTTTCAGGCCGATCCCGAAAACTGGGCGCCGCATCGCTGGCGGCTGGAAAAGCAGCTGGCGGGCGGCGGTTCGATGTATGACATCGGCATTTACGGTATCAACACATCGCTGATGATGCTGGAAGGCGATGCGCCGGTCAGCATGTCGGCCGTCTATGCCTATCCCAAAGACGATGCCCGCTTCCGCGAGGTCGAAGGCGGTGTGGACTGGCGGATCATCATGCGCAGCGGCGCGGTGGTGTCGGGCTCAAGCTCCTATTGCTATTCGCCCTATCATTCCAAGCAGACCTATATCGGCAACAAGTCCTCGCTGCGGATGAGCCCGGC
>NZOF01000105.1 GCA_002695185.1 Erythrobacter sp. | reverse complement strand
CTGACTCGGCAGAAAGGCTTCAAGGTGGACGACTTTTACGCCGCCCGCAGCAGGACTATCCCGCCGCTACCGTGGTCGAATATTGCTCCGCCGTTCTCATCTTTGATGATGCGAAACTCGACGATGCGGTTGAAGGCGCAATAGCATCAAAGTTCCGGAATTCAGGTCAGACCTGCGTCTGCACAAATCGCATTCTGGTCCAATCCGGCGTTTATGAAGCCTTTTCCCGGCAGCTGGCGGCACGTGTTCGCGCGCTTGCCGTCGGGCCGGGTCTTTCGACCGGCGCGGATCAGGGGCCATTGATCGATGAACGTGCCGTTGCAAAGGTCGAAAGCCATATCGAAGACGGCGTCAAACATGGTGCCAGGATATTGACCGGAGGGCGACGAGTGCCCGGGGCAGGCCATTTCTTCGAGCCGACCGTTCTCGTAGATGTTTCGCCGGATGCTCTCCTATGTCGGGAGGAAACCTTTGGCCCCCTTGCCGGCCTCGTCCGTTTCCAGACAGAGGATGAGGCGATCAATTTGGCGAATGCCACGGACAGCGGCTTGGCGGCTTATGTATACACGCAATCCCTTGAGCGCAGTTGGAAGGTGAGTGAGGCTCTTGAATATGGGATGGTTGGGCTCAACACCGGCCTGATTTCGACGGAGGTCGCGCCTTTCGGTGGGGTGAAGGAATCCGGTCTCGGGCGGGAAGGATCACGATATGGGATCGATGAGTATCTCAATTTGAAATTCGTCTGTCATCAGATCGGTTAGGACGCATCCGATTCCAAGCGTTTCTTTAGAACTGGATTGTCAAAGAGAAACGGCAAAAAACGAACGCGCTGGCTGTTGATGACAGGCCGTTACTACGGTAGCTGAATCGACCGCGCGATTAAGCTCGTGCGACAGTCGAACAACGTAGTGCGTACGAGCTTATCATGGCGAAGAAGACCGACATTATCAACGAATATGAAGCAGCGGCTGTCGCCTTACGCCACCTATATAGCGTCTGTTCGGCAATCCCGATCTGACGACAGGCCTCGTCGGTGGTCCCGCCTCGCCCGACAATCACATCAACCTCACGCAGCTTCGCGATGATCTGTTCCGGCGTAAATCGCTGACGTCCCATATATTTCTCCATTCCTTTCGCCCGCTCGGGCTCTCTTCAGAAATGGACCAATTTTCTCAAGGCAGACCAATTTTATGAAAATCAATCGACCAGCCGCGCAAAAAGTAACGGCCATACTGCGTCGGCGAACAAAAGATCATGGAGGCGCTCAACCGCCAGTGACGTTCATATGGCGTTCGACAGCCGGCTGTGATCGCGCAATGTCGAACTCGTGGCGGAGTGGCTTGGCGGTCATTACGGCATCCAGCGCCGCGTCGATCGCATCCCGGCCACCAACACGCATCGCATCGCGCAGTTCGATGCGCTGGTCGCGGCCGAGACAACCAAAAATGGTGCCAGTAGCCGATATGCGGATGCGGTTGCAGCCGGCGCAGAAATTGTCGGTGAGGGGCGTAATGAAGCCTATCCGCCGACTGGTTTCGGCAACGTCATAATAGCGCGCCGGTCCGCCGGTTCGGTGGAGCGACGGAATCAGGACATATTCGCGCGCCAGCCGACGTTTCACGAGGTCGAGGGGCAGATAATGATTGGTCCGGTCTTCTTCCACCGCACCCAACGGCATCGTCTCGATCAGCGAGAGATCGAATCCCCGTTCGCCGCACCAGCCAACCATTGTTCCGATTTCATCTTCGTTGAGCGCCTTGAGCGCAACCATGTTGATCTTCACGGCGAGGCCCGCGTCTTGCGCGGCGGCGATCCCGGCCAACACCTGGTCCAGGTCGCCGCGCCGGGTGATCGCCCGGAAGCGCTCGTGGTCGAGGCTGTCGAGGCTGATGTTGAGTCTGCGAATGCCATATCGATGGAGGTCGCGCGCGACTGTGGCGAGCTGGGTAGCGTTGGTTGTCATCGTCAGCTCATCAAGGCCGTTGCCGATGTGTTGGCCGATCGCCTCCACCAACCCGACGATGCCGCGACGGACCAGAGGCTCGCCACCGGTCAGGCGGATGCGTCGCACACCTCGCGCGATCAGGGCATCGGCCAGTTCCGCCAGTTCCTCCAGGGTGAGGAGGTCCTGGCGCGGCAGGAACTCCATGCGCTCGGCCATGCAATAACGGCAGCGCAGGTCGCACCGATCGGTGACGGACAGGCGGACATAAGTGATCGTTCGGCCGAAACGGTCGGTCAGGCTGCGCCAAGGCTTCCCTCTATCGGGAGTTGGAGTGGCCGTGAGGCCTTCCCGTTCAGCCATGGCGCACACGTCCCTCCCTGTTCATGGCCTGTTGCCCCTGATCCAGGGATGATGTGGAGGAGTCATCCTTCGTCAGCAGGCTTCGCAGGCAGCCTATCAAATTCGGCAGCGAGATTGGCTGATATGCGCTCGAGGACCGATCGACAGATTTCAACTTCGCGCGGCTCGATGCCAGCAACAGCGACCTTGTTGATGTCGATCGCGTATTGCATCAGCTCCTTTTCGAGCGCACGGCCATGATCTGTAAGAGTAATCCGCAATTTTCGACGATCATCCTTGTCCTTGGCGCGTTGCACCAGCCCTTGCCGAAGCATGGCGTTTATCATGGCGACCGTCGTATTTTCGGTGACGTTAGTCATGTCGCTCAGATATTTTTGGGTCACCCCGTCCCTGAGCCATAGGACACGAAGATAGTACCAGAAACCGGTTTTGAGTTCGTGCTTGGCCAAATAGGCACTCAAGAGCCGATCGAACCGTCGGTGGCAGCGCCGAACCTGATAGCCCAAACTCAGTTCCGGATCGAGTTTGGGGGCGTGCTTCGACATCTGTTCACTCCTGACGGGTTCAACCGATCCTCCACTCGCACAGACGCCGCACGAACGCATCGCAAAACCGTACCCGGCACCCGAAACCCATATTCCTATGATGGTCCTCGGGATATTAAACGTGTCCCGAGGACCATCATGTGAGCAGTAGACTGGCCTCGTGCAGGATGGTTTCTTAGATGCGGAACTCGGCGAAAGTCTCGGGCGCGAACATCTCTTCTATGGTGAGCTGGCGGGGCGACAGGCCCTGCTCGTGATGGTAACGCGTGAATGTCTCGATGACGTGGCGGTTCTTTTCGATGCCATAGGGCCACCATTCCCTGCCCATCGTAGCAATAGTGTCCTCCACTGCGGCGATCTGCCATGGCAACATCGTTTTCAGCGATGCCGACACCAACAATTGTTCATAGCTCAACCGCTGGGCTTCTACGAATGCCTTGTAAAGCGCCTGAGCAATCCATCGATTCTTCTCATACACGTCTCGCCGGATGGCCACGACATGCATGATCGGGAAGATTCCTGTCTTCGCGAAATAGGCTTTTTCAACGTCCACAAAATTGGGGAAGAGGCGCCGAACCTTGCCCGGCTCCGAATAGAAGGTCGACGGCGCCCGCGCAGTATGCAGCGCATCGATCTCTCCATCCGCCAGCATGCGCTTCAAGGTCTGGGTGGGTCCGATCGGCTCGACCTTGAACTTGTCGGGTAGATTGAGCTTCAGCTTCTCCTCGCGCCCCGGCTCCTCTTCACCACCCGTGACGTAGGTGACCGACGCAGGATCAATGCCATACTCGTCCTGCAGGATGCCGCGGATCCAGACCGGAGCCGTCATCTGATATTCAGGCACGCCGATCCGCTTGCCGACGAGATCCTCGGGCTTTTCGATGCCGCTTTTGGCGGAGACGAAAATGCAGGAGTGGCGGAAGAAGCGCGAAGGAAAGACGGGAATGGCGATGAAGCCAGGATTCTCGCGGCCCAGGGTCACGCAATAGGACGACATCGACAGTTCAGCGACATCGAATTCTCGATTGCGCAGCATGCGGAAGAAGGTTTCCTCGACATCCAGAACCTGAAAGTTGAGGTCGATGCCGTCGGGCCGGACCGCGCCCGTCTGGAGGGCTTCGGTGCGGTCATAGCCCCAACAGGCGAGGGAAAGGCTCAGTCTGGTCATTGTCACGGTTTCTCCGATAGAGTGTCGAGAAGTTGGTTGGGCGCTACGTCCGTATTGCGTCGGCTCGATTCGAGGAGCGCGACGCAACAGGCCATGGTATCAAGTCCCCAGCGCCCGTCATGGATCGGGCGGCGAATGCCTAGGCAACCGCCGACAAACTCGTCGATGACTTCCTTGCGCGGCAGGGCAGGGGGCTCGATCGGCTGGAAATCGCGTTCGGTGTCCCCATAAATTGAGAGCCCCTTGGGCGACAGTTTCAGGTCCGCGCGGTCGCAGCTGACGATGATGAAACCGAAATGCTCATGATGCGGCGCTGGCGTGTCGGCAGCGACAGCCGGGACGCCGTATGTGCGCTTCAGTTTGGCTTCGATTTCATCCTGCGATGATAGCGTCGCAAGCCTCTTACGCGCCTCGCCGTAGCGATCCGGGTCCTTGTCATAGCCAAGCTCCGCTATCCACCCCACCAGTTCGTCGCTGTCATAATGCGCATATCCGCTATAGGTCAGCGACGCTGCAGCACCGGCTTCAAATGTCACCAGCGCCGTATAGGCGCCTTCGCTCGGGCGGCTGCTATCCCAGTTGGCGGCGACGGCGCGAACAGATGAAACGGGCTGCCCGACAAGGCGGCGCACGACATCGATCTGGTGCGCCGCTTGGCTGTAGACGACGCCGCCGCCACGGGCGCTATCCAGTTCTTCCGGACGCCTGGGCCGGAACATGAAATCGGTGAAGTTGAGCGCCGTGACCATCCGCACGGCACCGAACCTGCCTGAGGCAACCAATTGCGCGGCAGCCTGTACGGGTGCATCGAAGCCGTGGCTGGGTCCGACCACGAGCACCTTGCCGGCATCGGCGGCGGCGCGCTCTATACGCGCGCAATCTGCAAGCGTTGTCGCCATCGGCTTTTCGACCAGCACATGCTTTCCAGCCCGCAGAGCGGCGATGGCCTGCTCGGCATGCAACTCATGCGGGGTGGCTATATAAACCGCATCGATAACCGGCGAATACAAGAGCGCGTCGAGCGTATCGAACGCCGGCGCGCCGAATTCGTCCGCGAAGCGTTCCCGAGCTTCGCGGCGCAGGTCGAAAGCCCCGGCAAGCGCTACGCGAGAATCGGCCTTCAGCGCGGGCAGAGTGAGCATGAAACCCCGGCCGAGCCCAATGATTCCTAGTCGCAACGCATTTGCCATTCTTTGCCTGCCGCTCCCTTCAACCCGAAAATCAGGCTTGAAAAAGCCATTACTACGATATAGAAGTAATTTCAAGGGCGCATCCTGAGGGTGATTCGTCTTCGTGCCAAGCCAAAATGAGGAGGGTAGCTAATGACTCCGGAACAAAATGATCTGCTTTGCCGTGTGGAGGGCGAGGCCCCAATGGGGAAGCTGATGCGGCAGCACTGGTTGCCCGCCTGCATGATCGAGGACGTCGCCGAGCCAGACGGCACGCCGTTGCGTGTTCGCTTGCTGGGTGAGAACATGGTCGTGTTCCGCAATACGGAGGGGCGCATCGGTGCGCTCGACGAGCTGTGCCCGCACCGGCGCGCTTCCCTTGCCTTCGGTCGCAACGAGGAATGCGGCCTGCGTTGCCTTTATCATGGCTGGAAATTCGATGTGGACGGCAATGCCGTCGACATGTCTTCCGAGCCGGTCGATGCAAAGCTACGCGGCACGATGAAGACCAAGGCATATCCGGTGGTAGAATCTGCTGGTTTCGTCTGGGTGTGGATGGGTGACCCGGAAAATGTCATCCCTTTCAGCCCGCCGAACTGGTCGGCCGCGCCGGCTGAGAAGATCAGCATCGTGAAAATGCATGGCGGCTGCAACTGGGCGCAGGTTCTCGAAGGGTCGATCGATTCGGCGCACAGTTCGAGCCTGCATTCATCGAACATGCCGACGGCCACCGAAGTAAGCGGCTCGACGGCTACGGACACCGCGTGGCTTCGCCCGTCGGCCGACAAGGCGCCCAAGATTGAAGTGCAGAAAACGCCGTTCGGCTTTCGTTATGCTGCTATCCGCAAGCCGATCATCGATGCGGACAAGCAGGACTATGTACGCATGACTCTGTTCCAGGCTCCGTTCACGGTGCACATCCCGTCCAACGACCAATATCATCTGTCACAGATGCTGGTTCCGATCGACGATGTGAACACCATGTTCTATTGGATCGCCTGGCATCCGACGAAGGGCATCAGTCAGGATGCCTGGCGCAAGTTCTGCGGGGCGGAGATTGGCAAGGACGTCGAGCCCGTTACCTTCAAAAAGCGGCGCAACGCCGAAAACAACTATCTGCAGGACCGGGCCCTGATGAAAGCCGGCGACTTTACCGGCATCTACGGCATTCCCTGTCAGGACATGGCGATGTGGGAATCGATGGGGCCGATCGCCGACCGCAGCGAGGATCTGCTCGGCTCGAGCGACAAGGCGATCTTCACCTTCCGCACCCAGATGTATCGCGCCGCCCAGGCTGTTCAGAAAGGCGAGCCGGCACTGGGTGCTGTAGAACCGCGCGTGCCACTGGCGAAGCTCATGTCGTTCGAGGGCATGGTCCCCAAGGGCGATGACTGGCGGCTGATCAACGTCTCCGAGGAGGAGAGGCGCTTGACCGGCGTCTTCGCCGACAAGGAAGAAGTTGAAGATCTGGCGGACGCGGTTTCCTGATGCGTGAGTCGGATTTGATCGCGGGCCTGGATCAGCAACAACTCGACAACTTCGTCGATTATGTTCTGAGTGAGGATCTGGGGAGCGGAGACGTCACGAGCCGTGTGTCAGTCCCCGCCAGCGCGCGCTTTTCCGCCGTTCTGGCTGCCCGGCAACCGATAGTGGTTGCCGGGCTCCAGCTGGCAGCCGCGTTTTTCGGTAAGCTCGACCCCGAGGTCGCTATCGAATTCCTGGTGCAGGATGGGGACAATGTTGCCGCTGGGCAGCCCCTCATGCGAATTGCGGGAAGCGCGCAGCTCATGCTCGCGGCCGAGAGGTCCGCTCTCAATACGCTCCAGCACCTGACCGGCATCGCGACGGTGACGCGATCTTATGCCGAAGCGATCGCCGGTACGGATTGCGTCCTTCTCGATACGCGCAAGACAATTCCCGGTCTTCGGGCGATCGAGAAATATGCCGCCAAGGTGGGCGGGGCGCGGAATCATCGCATGCGTCTGGATGACGGTATCCTGATCAAGGACAACCACATCGCCGCCGCTGGCAGCATTGTCGAAGCGGTCAAGGCTGCGAAAGCCGCCAATACCGGGCTGGAAGTCCAGGTCGAGGTTGACGGGATCGAACAAATCGAGCCTGCGCTGATGGCGGGGGCGGATCGTCTGCTTTGCGACAACATGTCTCCTGCCAAGCTCAAAGAGGCCGTCGCCCTTGTCGGCGGCCGCGTCCCCATCGAAGCGTCAGGCGGCGTGCGGCTCGATACGATTAGGGAAATCGCGTCGACTGGCGTCGATTTTGTATCAGTCGGGCGCATCACCCAAAGTGCTCCCGCGGCCGATATCGGATTGGACTACGCGCTTTCCCCATGAGCCTTGCGCGCCAAGGCGGCGTGGAGGTTTTTCAGTCGATAGCAGACTGCCAAAAAGCATATTTGGAAATTAGAGGACTAATGGAGATTACCGTTACAACGCGCACTGGCGAGCGCGTGACCGTCACACCGAATGGCGCAACCACGTTACTGGAAGCGATCCGCGACGCAGGCATCGACGAGTTGCTTGCATTGTGCGGAGGGTGTTGCTCCTGCGCAACCTGCCATATCCAGGTCGATGAAGCGTTTCTCGATCGCTTGCCACCCATGAGTACGGATGAGGACGATCTTCTGGACTCGTCCGAGCACCGTTGCTCAAGATCTCGGTTATCCTGTCAGTTGACTATCTCTGATGCTCTGGACGGACTTTGCATCACGATTGCGCCGGAAGATTGAGGGCACTTGAGTTCGCAAAGAGAGCTCAATCAGGCTCTTGCCGTTAACCGACGGCGTGACAAGCAAAGCACGGCTTATGTAATCCTGTAAGGAAGCTATCTATCCCATGAGCGAGCGGTACGATGTTCTTATTGTTGGGGCCGGGCATGGGGGAGCTCAAGCCGCGCTCGCGCTGCGCCAGCATAAATATGCGGGAAGTGTGGCACTGCTGGGAGATGAGCCAGATCCGCCATATGAACGCCCGCCGCTCTCCAAGGAATATTTCTCAGGCGAAAAGAGCTTCGAAAGAATTCTCATTCGACCTCAGGCAATCTGGGCCGAGCGCGATATCGAGTTGCAGCTCCTGCGACGGGTTGTGGCCGTCGATCCGGCGGAGCAAAATGTTGTGCTCTCCGACGGAAGCCGCATTGGCTATGGCAAGCTGATCTGGGCAACTGGCGGTGCGCCTCGTCGCTTGAGCTGTTCGGGAAGCGATCTCATGGGTGTCCACAACGTCCGCACTCGTGCTGACGCTGACCGCATGCTGGCCGAGACGCCGAAAGTGCAGAATGTCGTGGTGATCGGTGGCGGGTATATCGGCCTCGAGGCGGCTGCGGTACTCGCCAAGCTCGGCAAGCAAGTGACGGTGCTGGAAGCGATGGATCGTGTGCTGGCAAGGGTCGCTGGTGAACCGCTTTCTCGTTTTTATGAGGCTGAACATCGGGCGCATGGCGTTGAGATCCATTTGAACGCCAAAATGGATTGCCTGATTGGACATGATGGATGGGTAACGGGTGTCCGGATGTCTGACGGCTCGGTCTTACCCGCAGACATGGTTGTCGTCGGCATCGGGATCGTTCCGGCCGTAGAGCCATTGATCGCGGCGGGTGCGGCAAGCGGGAACGGGGTAGAAGTCGATGAATTCTGTCAGACTTCGTTGCCGAACATTTACGCGATCGGCGATTGCGCGATCCATGCCAACCCCTTTGCTGGCGGTCAGCGGATCCGGTTGGAGTCAGTTCAGAACGCCAATGACCAGGCCATAACGGCCGCCAGGCATATTGCTGGTGACGCCGCGCCGTACCACGCCGTTCCCTGGTTCTGGTCGAACCAATATGATCTCAAGCTCCAGACTATCGGGCTTAGCTTGGGATACGATGAAGTCGTCGTGCGGGGCCAGAGCGCAGCGCGCAGCTTCACGCTCGTATATCTTAGCAAGGGTAAGGTGCTGGCCCTTGACTGCGTCAACTCTGTGAAGGACTATGTTCAGGGTAAGGCACTCGTTATCACGCAGGCCACTCCTGATAAATCTGTACTTGCAAACCCTGAGATTCCTATCAAGTCACTTTTGGTGAGTTGATAGAACTGTTGTTATAATAACAATTCTGATAAATTTCTGAGTATATACAAAATTAACTGAAACTTTCTCTTTACACATGTGAAGGTTTTTCTTGTATTTTCTAGAATCAGTTTGGCAGTACATAGACATAGTTGATATGTATTTTTGATTTCGGGTGGCCGGAATTGCATGTTTTGCGACGAAAAGGCAGGTCGTGCCTGCCCGTACTGATTTGCCGCTTACGATGGATAGCATCATGCACGCCTCCGTCCTTATCATCCTGCATGAGGGTCATAAGATGCTCCAGGTCCACGCAAGCGAGGCGGCTTCCTGGAAGGCACTCCTGGGTTTTGTAGAGCAGCAATGGCAGGCCCGCTTCGGTTCGCTTTTGCCACCTCTGGACGAAACGAAGCGGATTGAGGCGTTTTTCAAGGATGAGGGGGATTACCTGATCGGCAAGGTGGACGTATCGGAAATCCGGCAACAAATCGAAGACCAAGACAGCAACGTTCCCGATGCCGGGGAGCAGGTCCGTATTTGAGTGCCTCATATTGGGCGACAGCATCGGGCTGGGGACCGCACGCGCCATCAACGCGAAATATGCCCCCCAGTGCGATGTGCTAGCGGCCGAGCGTGTGCATGCACATCAGATACTTGGATGGCGTTTCCCAACGAAGAAGTACGGCGCATGCGTCTTTTCGGTCGGATCCAACGACGATGCAAGGTCTGATCTCGCCGCCAGGCTGACGAGTATCCGTATCCGGACCATCTGCCATCGGGTCATTTGGCTTCTTCCTTACAGTCGTCAACATGCCTACATTGTGAACTCGGTCGCTGCGACCTATGCTGATGAGACGATCGATCTGCTGCGCTTTCCGACGCGGGATCGGATACACCCGACGCGCTACGACCTCGTAGCGCGGGTACTACTGCGGTCGGACCCGGACTGACGCGCACGCATCTTCTGCATCGCGTTGCAACGCCGACCTTTGGTAAGCGCCGACGGAACGTGACCTTGTTGCCGGCACCGGAATAGGAAAGCTCGCGGCCTTTAAGGAGGCATGAGCATGGACATCGAGCAGTCAAACGAGCCTCGTATGAGCGGTCGCGGTGATGGCGGAGTGCTTGTACGGGTGGAGCGGCGTCGGAACTGGAGCGACGAGGAGAAGCTGGCGATCCTGAAGGAGACGACGGCGCCGGGGGCGATCGTCTCGGCCGTGGCTCGGCGGCACAGCGTTGGAACAGGCCAGCTTTATACCTGGCGCAAGCAACTGCTCCGCGGAGCCATGGCAGGCTTCGCGCCTGTCGAACTGGCATCGTCGTCGCCGTCGGCCAAAGCTCGGGAAGCTGGGCGGATCGAGGTTCGAGGGCGGTGCGGCCTGACGGTGTCGGTGGATGGCGAAGTTGATCGGGCGGTCCTGAAACAGGTGCTCGATGTCCTGCGGGAGCTGGATCATTGAGCCTGGCGTTCCCGCCTTCGACGAAAATCTATCTGTCGCTGTCGCCGTGCGACATGCGCAAGGGTTTTGACGGGCTGTCGGCGCAAGTGCGCAATATCCTTCAGCTCGATCCATTCTCGGGAGCGGTCTTCCTGTTCCGCGGCAAGCGGGGCGACAGGTTGAAGGCTCTGGTCTGGGACGGCTCAGGGCTATGCATGTATGCAAAGCGTCTCGAGCGTGGAAAGTTCGTGTGGCCCCGTGCTCATGAGGGCGCGCTTCGCCTGTCGGCGGCCCAGCTTGCTATGCTCATCGAAGGGCTGAACTGGAAGCAGGCGATAGTCCATGACGAGGTGATCACGCCGAGGCTCGCATAGCCAAAAAGATCAGGAAAACCGCCATTTTATGTAGGTTTTGCCGTGGGCTTCGGCTATGGTTGAGACCATGCGGTTCGCCCTTGATCGCCTCCCCACAGACCCGGTTCTCCTGCAGAAAATGCTGCTGGAGATGGCCGATGTCATGGAGCGGGAACGGGCCGAACTGAGGGCCGCGGAAGCTACGGTCAAAGCCCAGACCTTGCGGATCGAAAAGCTCGAGCATCGTGTCGCGCGGTTGCTGCGCGTCCAGTTCGGCCGCAGCTCCGAGAAAATGGATATCGCCCAGCTGCGGCTGATGTTCGAGGAGGTCGAGGCGCCGGAACCCGCCAACGATGAGGTGCCGGCGGCGCTGGTAGCAAAATCGGCCCGCAAACCTGGCAGCCGCGTTCCGCTTCCGGCGCACTTCCCGCGTCAGACCGTCGATCATCAGCCCAGCCCATGCAGTGGCGGTTGTAACGGACCGTCAGTCCAGATCGACGAGGCCGTCACTGAGGTCCTCGATTATGTCCCGGCGCGCTTCCGCGTCATCCGCCATGTCCGGCCCAGGCTGGTGTGCCGGTCCTGCGAGCAGATCCGCCAGGCGCCCGCCGTCGATCTGCCGCTGCCCAAGGTGATGGCGAGCAGCGCCTTGCTGGCCCACCTCGTCGTCAATCGCTTTGTCGATCACCAGCCCTGGCATCGGCAGTCGGTAATCTTCCGCCGCGTTGGGCTTCACATTGATCGGGATGTGATGAGCCGCTGGGCGCGAAAACTGGCATGGCTGCTGGCGCCGCTGGGCGAGCGGTTGTTCGCCTATATCCGGGAAGCCGCCAAGATCCACGGGGACGACACGCCGGTCACGTTGTTGGGCAATGGCGATGGCAGCCGGACCGGGCACTTCTGGGTGTATCTGCGCGATGATCGTTCAAGCGGTGACATGAGCCCGCCTGCCGTAGCCTTCCGCTTCAGCGCCGATCGTGGCGGAGCGCATCCGGCAGAACATCTCGCCGGCTATCAGGGGTATCTCCAGGCGGACGGTTTTGCTGGCTATAATGCGCTTTACCGCGATCCCAAAACCAAGGCGCCCAGGGACATCGTCGAAGTAGGATGCTGGAGTCACAGTCGCAGGAAATTTACCGACATACTGGAAAAGAGCCCGTCACCGATCGCGGCGGAGGCGGTCGTGCGGATCGCCGAACTCTTCGCCATCGAGCGCGATATCAAGGGTGCGCCACCCGATGAGCGAAGACGCATCCGCCAGAGCAAGGCGGTGCCCAAGCTGGAGGCATTGCGCGTGTGGCTCGAAACCCAGAACCGAGGCCTGTCTTCCGACAGCAATCTGGCGCGGGCTTGTCGCTATCCGCTCAATCGCTGGCAGGCCATGATCCGCTACTGCGATGATGGTCAGCTCGAGATCAGCAACAATCTGGTGGAAAACGCCCTGCGCGGTGTCGCGCTCGGGCGCCGAAACTGGATGTTCGTCGGCTCTATGAAGGGTGGAGAGGCCGCCGCGCTCTTCTACTCTCTGGCCGGTACATGCCGGCTCAACGGCGTCGAGCCCGAGGCGTGGTTCACAGACGTCATTGAGCGCATCGGCAATCACCCGATCAATCGGATCGATGACTTCCTGCCGTGGAAATGGCAGGCATCAAAGCTGACCAACGATCTGGAGAAGGCTGCGTGAGCAACAGCACTATCGTGCGGATGAAGATTACGCTGGACGATGTGACACCGGCCGTGAGCCGAACGCTGGAGGTGCCGCTCAATATCCGCCTCGACCGTCTGCACACCGTCATCCAGACCGCCTTCTCGTGGACGGACTCTCATCTGTGGGAAATGAGCTTCGGGCAGACCGGCTTCGGCATCCCTGATCCTGAATATGGCTTCGACGGGCCGCTCGACGCCCGTAAGGCCACTCTCGCCCAGGTCCTGGCGGATACGAGGCGCAAGACTTTCCGATATCTCTACGACTTTGGCGACGCCTGGGAGCATAGCGTGTCAATCGGCGTGCAAACGGGACCCCCTATCGGCGCGCAAAAGGGACCCCCTTTCACGATGGCGCAAGGTTGATCGGACACGCGCCTTTGCGCTGCGCGCGGCGTAGGGAGGGCGGAGCCCGACCGGAGGCGCGCGCAGCGCAAAGCATCTTTTAATCGGAGGTCGGTGGGGGCGATCAGCTGCGGTTTTTGAAGCGCCAGCTGTCATTGCCGGTCTCGACGATGTCGCAATGGTGGGTGACGCGATCAAGGAGCGCGGTGGTCATCTTGGGATCGCCGAACACGGTGGGCCATTCGCCGAACGCGAGGTTGGTGGTGATGATGACGCTGGTCTGCTCGTAGAGCTTGCTGATCAGGTGGAACAGCAACTGGCCGCCCGAGCGGGCGAACGGCAGATATCCCAGTTCGTCGAGCACGATCAGGTCGAGGCGGGATAGCTGGGCGGCGAGAGCGCCGCTCTTGCCGATCCTGGCCTCCTCTTCGAGGCGGGTCACCAGATCGACGGTGTTGAAGTAGCGGCCTCGCGCACCCGAGCGAACGACATTGGCGGCGATGGCGATGGCCAGGTGGGTTTTGCCGGTGCCTGTGCCGCCGACCAGGACGATGTTGCGCCGAGCGGGCAGGAACGCGCCACTGTGCAGCGAACGCACCAGCCCCTCGTTGATCGGCGTGCCCTCGAACCGGAACGCATCGATATCCTTCACGACCGGCAGCCGGGCGGCCGCCATCCGGTATCGGATCGAGGCAGCATGGCGATGTGTTGCTTCCGCGCGCAGAAGGTCGGTCAGTATCTCCATCGTGGTGCGCTGGCGCTGAAGGCCGGTGGTGACCGCATCGTCGAACGCGCCCGCCATGCCCTTGAGCCCAAGCCCGCGCATCGCCTCGATCATGTCATGCCGCTGCATCGAAGGTCCTCAGCTGGTCGTAACGGGCGCAGTCGGCGATCGGCGGATGGCGCAAGGCGCTGTCTTCGGAGGTGATGATGGTGAGCGGTCGCGGCGGTTCGCGGCGCCGCGCCAGGATGTTGAGGATCAGGTCGTCGCTCGCCGTGCCGGTCGCCAATGCCTCGCGGACGGCCGCTTCGACCGGCTCCAGACCATCGGTCAGCACGGCCGACAGCACACGGACGAACCGGCGGTCGGCATCGTCGCCATTGCCAAGCTTGCGGCGCAGGCGCGCCAGCGCCGGCGGCAGATCCCAGTCCTGGAAGGGCGCGCCGTTCCGCAGCGCTCCGGGCTTGCGGGCCAGTACCGGCAGATAATGCCAGGGGTCATAGATCGTGCGGTTGCGCCCGAAGTAGCGGGGATGCTCGGCGACAACCTCCTCGCCGCAGCGCACGACAATGCGGTCGGCATAGGCCCGGACCTGCACCGTCCGCCGCGCCACCGTCGAGAGAACCGAGTAGCGGTTGCGATCGAAGCTGATCAGGCAGGTGCCCGTCACCGCATGCTCGCTCTCGTTAAAGCCGTCGAACGGTCCCAGCATCGGCTGCAGTGCCGATCGCTCGATCTCCAGCGCCTGCGCCACGGTCAGCTCGCCCTGTTCCGGGTGTGCCTGTCGTTCCGCCCAGCGCTGGCACTCGGCCTCCAGCCAGCCATTGAGCTCGTCGAGGCTGGCGAACCGCAACCGGGGTTGGAAGAAGCGGCCCCGGATCGTCTGCACCTGGTTCTCGACCTGGCCCTTCTCCCATCCCGCCGCCGGCGAGCAGGCGGTGGGCTCGACCATATAATGGTCGGTCATGATCAGGAACCGCCGGTTGAAGACCCGCTCCTTCCCCGTGAACACGCTCGTCACCGCCGTCTTCATATTATGGGATGGACGCCTCCCGTCTTCCAGGCACCATGGGTGTTCAACCAACAAGGAGGAAGGCGATGACCATGAAAATGCTGGCGATCGATCTCGGGAAGCAATCGTTCCACCTGCACGGCATTGATGCTCACGGCGTTGTGATCTCACGTAAGGTGAGCCGCACTAAGCTTGAGAGCGCTGTGGCGGAACTTGAACCTGATACCATTGCAATGGAGGCGTGCGCGAGCGCCCACCACTGGGGGCGTCAGTTCCGAGCGGCCGGCCGGGAAGTACGGCTTGTCAATCCGCGGTTCGTGAAGGCGTTTGTGCGCGGTTCGAAGAACGATGCAGTCGATGCGGAGGCGATCTACGACGCAGCATCACGGCCAACTATGCGCTTCGTGCCAGTGAAGACCACTGAGCAGCAGGACTTGCAATCGCTGCATCGCGTACGAGAGCGTCTGGTAATCCAGCGCACGTCGCTCATCAATCACGCACGCGGATTGCTCGCCGAATACGGTGTCGTACTTCCTAAAGGGCCATGGCGCTTCCGCGATCAGGCGCCGCAGGCAATCGAGGAGGCGGGCCTCTCCGACCTTGCCCGAGAACTGTTCACCGAGCTTCTGGACCAACTTCGAGACGTCGAAGCGCGGCTTGCCAAGCTCGATGCTGAACTGGTCAGAATCTGCCGAGAGCATGATGCCTGTCGCCGACTCGCTGCGTTGCCGGGTGTTGGGCCAGTCATTGCGACTGCCCTTGTCGCTGCAGTTGATGATGGTCGACACTTTCGTTCAGGCCGCGAACTGGCTGCATGGATCGGTCTCGTACCGCGACAATACACGACCGGCGGCAAGCCTCGGCTTGGTGGCATCGGTCGACGTGCGAATCATTATCTGCGGCGTCAACTGATCCATGGTGCCCGCGCAGTCATTAGCCGCTTGGCCGGACGCGACGATCGGCGTTCAGCATGGCTAAAAGGGATCGTCGCCCGCGCCGGCTTCAATAAAGCCCTTGTTGCACTCGCCAACAAGACGGCTCGCATCGCTTGGGTGCTGCTCGCGCGGAAGGAATGTTACATGCCCGGCTGATCAAGCAGGCTAAGGGGTCGCCGCCAAAACGGCGATAAATGCGAGGTGGATAGTGATGGTGCAACGGCAAGGGCCGCCGCTTCAAAGCCTGATTTACGACAAGGCCAGCAAGGCCGATCATGTTATGAGGCAAGAGGCAGCGGACTCCCATCAAGGCCAGGGGCGGAATTGCTCCAGCAGAAGGCCGGATAGATTCACGCAAGCCATGCCGAGCGCACCAGACCGAAAACGCCTTGCGGCGGGAGGCGTCCATAGATTATCGTAGATGCCGCGGCCCGGCACGCCGCCGAAGAAAGCAAAGCCGCGCGCATGCGCGTCGAACAGCATCTCCTGACTCTCGCGCGGATAGGCCCGGACATAGACCGCCCGCGATGCACACAGCCGCATATGCGCAACCTTCACGCGCATCGGCTTGCCGGCGATCTCCACATCCTCATGGCTCCAGTCGAACTGGTAGGCCTCGCCCGGCTTGAACATCAGCGGGATGAAGGCGGTGACACCATCGCCGGCATCCTTGCGCCGGTCGGCCTTCCAGCGCGCCGCGTAGCGCCGAACGGCATCGTAGGAACCCTCAAAACCTTCGCGCTCCAGCAGATCATGTATCCGCGTCATCCGCAGTCGCTCGCGCCTGCCGCGCACCTCGTTCTCTTCCAGCAGTGTGTTCAGGCGATCCTGAAACGGCCCGATCCTAGGCAGTGGCTGAACCTTGCGCTGATAGTCGAATGCGCCTTCCGGCGCCCGGATCGCCTTGCGGATCACCTTCCGCGACACATGCAAATCCCGCGCGATCGCCTTGATCGCCTTGCCGCCGGCATACTCGCGCCGAATCCGAACCACTGTCTCCAAAATCAACATCCCGATCTCGCCGCCTGAAAATCCAGCCGGCTGCTTAAACCATCGAAATGAGGGGTCCCTTTTAGACGCCGATCACCCCGCTAACGGGGTCCTTTTTGCACGCCGATCCACACCCCCAGCCAGATTCTTCGCAAGCTCGCCTCTTACCCGCGCCAGAATGAGCTGGCCCTCGCATTGCGAGAGGTGGG
>NZOF01000104.1 GCA_002695185.1 Erythrobacter sp. | reverse complement strand
AGGCGATCGTCCGCAAGATCGTGTCCGACCTGTTCGAGACGATCGACCAGTTCGACGTGACCGACGACGAATTCTGGCATGCGCTCAACTTCATTGCCGCCGGCGCGCCGGAATTCGGGCTGTGGGCGGCGGGCCTGGGCCTCGAACATTTCCTCGATGTCCGCGCCGATCTCAAGGACCAGGCCGAGGGCATCACCGAAGGTACGCCGCGTACGATCGAAGGCCCGCTCTACGTGGCCGGCGCGCCGCTCCTCAAGGGCGAGGCACGGCTGGACGACGGCAGCGATGACGGCGAGGTGCTGATCATGCACGGCCAGGTCCGCGATGTGGATGGAAAGCCCATCGCCAACGCAATCGTCGATGTGTGGCACGCCAATACCAAGGGCAATTATTCCTATTTCGACAAGACCCAGACGGATTACAATCTGCGCCGTCGGATCGAGACCGATGCCGAGGGTCGCTATCGCTTCCGCAGCGTCCTGCCCTCGGGCTACGCGGTGCCGGGCGGCAGCAATATCGAGAAGCTGCTGGCTTCCGTCGGCCGCCATGGCAATCGACCCGCGCATGTTCACTTCTTCATCTCCGCGCACGGCTATCGCCATCTGACCACGCAGATCAACATCGAAGGTGATCCCTTCGTGCATGACGATTTTGCCTATGCGACCAGGGACGAGCTGATCCCTCCGGTCATTCGCCACAGCGTCGCAAGCGATATCCATGCCGCCGGTCTCAACGCGCCCTATGCGGAGATCGCCTTCGACTTCGTGCTGAACCCGGCCGAAGAGACGAACGAAGAGCAGGAATCGAGCCGCGCACGCGCCCTGCAGGACGCCTGAACGCCTGAAAACGCAAACAGGAGAATGATGATGGGCACCACTTTGCTGGAGCGGCTCGATCAGGCCGTCGTCGAGGACAAGGAACGCGGCATCTACCGCTGCCGTCGCGACATCTTCACCGACGAGGCACTGTTCGAGCTGGAGATGAAGCATATTTTTGAGGGCAACTGGGTCTATCTGGCGCATGAGAGCCAGATCCCCGAGCCCAACGATTATTTCACCACCTCGATCGGCCGCCAGCCCATCGTCATCACCCGCGACAAGGGTGGCGAGCTGCACGCCGTCATCAATGCCTGCGCGCATCGAGGCGCCATGCTCTGCCGGCGCAAGCATGGCAACAAGGGGAGTTTCACCTGCCCCTTCCATGGCTGGACATTCAACAATGCCGGCAAGCTGCTCAAGGTGAAGGACGGCAAGACCGGCGAATATCCGGCCGGGTTCAACACCGATGGCTCGCACGACCTCAAACGGATACGCTTCGAGAATTATCGCGGCTTCCTGTTCGGCAGCCTCAATCCCGATGTCCTCCCGCTGGAGGAGCATCTGGGCGGCGCGAAGGCCGTCATCGACCAGATCGTCGACCAGGCGCCGGACGGGCTGGAGGTTCTGCGCGGCAATTCCTCCTACATCTACGACGGCAACTGGAAGCTCCAGATGGAGAACGGCGCGGACGGCTATCACGTCAGCTCGGTCCACTGGAACTACGCCGCGACGATGGGCCACCGCAATTACGAAGCGGACGGCACGCGCACCGTCGATGCCAATGGCTGGTCGAAGAGCGTGGGCGGCGTCTACAGTTTCGAGAACGGCCATATCCTGCTCTGGACCAATCTGCTCAATCCGGAAGTGCGCCCCGTCTTCGCCCATCGCGAGGAACTGACGGCACGGCTGGGCGCGGAGCGGGCCGGCTTTATCGTCGGACAGACGCGCAACCTCGGCGTCTATCCGAATGTCTATCTGATGGACCAGTTCTCGACGCAGATCCGTGTCGTCCGCCCGATCAGCGTCGATCAGACGGAGATCACCATCTACTGCTTCGGGCCCAAGGGTGAGAGCAGCACGGAGCGCGCCCTGCGCATCCGTCAATATGAGGACTTCTTCAATGTCAGCGGCATGGGCACGCCGGACGATCTGGAAGAGTTCCGCGCCTGCCAGACCGCCTATCAGGCCGCCGACGGGGTGTGGAACGACCTGAGCCGCGGCGCGCTGCGCTGGATCGACGGGCCGGACGACAATGCCAGGGCCATCGGTCTCGAACCGATTCTCAGCGGCGAGCGCAGTGAGGATGAAGGGCTATTCGTGCGCCAGCACGAATATTGGGCGGAGACGCTCAAGACGGCGCTTCTCCACGAGAACGCGCCGGTGCTGGAGGCAGCTGAATGAGCACCCTTCTCGCCCCCGAGCCGACCCGCGCATCCGGCATCGATCGCCAGAGCGTGGTTGATTTTCTCTACCGCGAGGCGCGGCTGCTCGATGACCGTCAATGGGACGAATGGCTCGACTGCTATTCGCCGAAGGCGGAATATTGGATGCCCGCCTGGGATGACGACGATCAGCTGGTCGAAGATCCCCACAAGCATATCTCCCTGATCTACTATCCCAACCGCGAGGGTCTCGAGGACCGGGTTTTCCGTATCAAGACCGAGCGCTCCGGCGCATCCATGCCGGAGCCGCGAACCAGCCACTTCATCGCGAATGTCGAGATCCTGCAGGAGCGCGACGGCGAACTCGACCTGCGCTTCAACTGGAACACGCTCAGCCATCGCTACAAGGTGACGGACAGCTTTTTCGGCACCTCCTTCTACACGCTCGATACCACCGGCGCGGAGCCCGTCATCCTGCGCAAGAAAGTGGTCCTGAAGAATGATTACATCCACCAGGTCATCGACGTCTATCACATCTGACGCTGGCCTGCCGGAGAGGATAGAATGAGTTATCGTATCGCTTTTAACTTCGAGGACGGCGTCACCCGTTTCATCGACTGCAACACGGGCGAGAAGGTACTGGATGCCGCCTATCGCCAAAAGGTCAACCTGCCGATGGATTGCTCCGACGGCGTGTGCGGCACATGCAAGTGTCGCTGCGAACAGGGCGACTATGACCTCGGCGACGACTATGTCGAGGACGCACTGACCGCGGACGAGGCGGAAGAGGGTCTCGTCCTCACCTGCCAGATGGTACCCTCCTCCGATTGCGTGATCGACGTGCCGGTGCCGTCCACCGCCTGCAAGATCAAACCTGCCGAGCATGGCGGCACAATCAGCGCGATCGAGATGGTCTCCGACAGCACCATCTTGTTGACACTCGACCTCGACAAACCCGAGGAACTTGGCTTCCTGCCCGGCCAATATGTCAATCTGGTCGTCCCTGGCACGAATGAACATCGCTCCTATTCGTTCAGCTCGAAACCAGGAGCGGCGCAGGCCAGTTTCCTGATCCGCAATGTGCCAGGCGGCTTGATGAGCGGCTGGCTCGCCGAAGAAGCTCAGCCAGGCGCCGCGGTTACGTTCATCGGGCCACAGGGCAGCTTTTTCCTGCGCAAAGTCGATCGACCGGTACTGATGTTGGCCGGCGGCACCGGCCTCGCGCCTTTGCTGTCGATGCTCGAGGTGCTGGCGGACGAAGGGACGGACCAGCCGATCCACCTGATCTACGGCGTCACCAAGGATGGTGATCTCGTCGAGCTTAACCGGATCGAGGCGCTGGCCAAGCGTCTGCCGACGCTCACCTGGGCGTCGTGCGTCGCCGATCCCGAGAGCGCGCACCCCCTCAAGGGCTATGTCACCGTCCATCTCAAGGACGAGCATGTCAATGCCGGCGATTGTGACATCTATCTTTGCGGCCCGCCGCCGATGGTCGAGGCGGTGCGCCAGTTCTTCATCGAGAAGGGCGTGAAACCAACCCATTTCCATTATGAGAAATTCGCCGCCAGCGAGGCGCTACCGGCATGATCTTCAAGGACCGTTTCGCCGGCAAGGTGCTGGTCGTCACCGGCGCCGCCCAGGGGATCGGACGCGTGATAGCGGAGCGTGCCGCGGCTGAAGGGGGCCGGGTGCTGTTCGTCGACCGGGCGAGTTTCGTGACCGAGGTCGCCGATGGCGCGCCCGGCGATACGGCAAGCTACGTCTGCGATCTGGAAACCCATGACGGCGCAGCGTCCGCCCTCGCCGCCGCCGTCGATCGGTTCGGCGGGATCGATATCCTGATCAACGGGGTGGGTGGTGCGATCCGGATGCGACCTTTCGCCGAGTTCGAGCCCGACCAGATCGAGGCGGAGATCCGCCGTTCGCTGATGCCGACGCTCTGGTGCTGCCACGCCGTCCTGCCCCATCTCCTGGCGCGAGGGGGCGGCACGATCGTCAATATATCCTCCAATGCGACCCGCGGGATTCACCGTGTCCCCTATTCCGCCGCCAAGGGCGGTGTGAACGCGCTGACGCAGAGTCTCGCCATGGAATATGCCGCGCACAATATCCGCGTCGTAGCCGCGGCGCCGGGCGGCACGCAGGCGCCGCCCCGCCGGGTTGCCCGCAATCCGAATGGCGATAGCGCCGACGAGCAGCGCTGGATGGCCGAAGCCGTCCGCCAGGTCACAGATTCTACCTTCTTCAAGCGCTACGGCACCATCGACGAGCAGGTCGGACCGATCCTGTTCCTCGCTTCGGACGAAGCCTCCTATATCACCGGATCGGTCCTTCCCGTCGCCGGTGGCGATCTCGGATAGGGCACATCATGGCAAACAAGATATATGCAGATCCAGCGTCCGCGCTCGCGGACATCCTGTTCGACGGCATGACGATCATGTCGGGAGGCTTCGGCCTAAGCGGCAATCCAGAAAGCCTGATCCCTGAAATCCGCAAGGCGGGTGTGAAGGATCTTACCGTCATCTCCAACAATGCCGGTGCGGACGGCTTCGGCCTCTGGATGCTGCTGGAAAGCCGGCAGGTGAAGAAGATGATCTCTTCCTATGTCGGCGAGAACAAGCTGTTCGAGCGGCAATATCTTTCGGGCGAGCTCGACCTGGAGCTGAACCCGCAGGGGACGCTCGCCGAGCGCATCCGCGCCGGCGGCGCGGGCATCCCGGCCTTCTATACGAAGACCGGCGTCGGCACGGTCGTCGCCGAGGGCAAGCCGGTCGATATCTTCGAGGGCGAGGAATATGTGCGCGAGACCTGGCTGCGCGCCGATCTCGCCATCATCAAGGCGTGGCGCGCCGATCCGGCGGGCAACCTCATGTTCCGCAAGACCGCGCGCAACTTCAACCCGAACATGGCGACCGCCGGCAAGATCACTGTGGTCGAGGTGGAGGAGATCGTCGAGGCGGGCACGTTCGACCCGGACTGCATCCATACGCCCGGCATCTATGTCGACCGTATCGTCAAGAGCACGATCAACGAGAAGCGGATCGAAAAACTGACCACGCGCCCCCGCGAGGCGGCGAAGGGGGAGACCGTCGCATGAGCTGGACCCGCGATGAGATGGCCGCGCGCGCCGCACAGGAACTGCGCGATGGCTATTATGTGAATCTCGGCATCGGCATCCCCACGCTGGTTGCGAACCATGTACCGGCGGGCGTGAACGTGACGCTCCAGAGCGAGAATGGCATGCTCGGCATCGGCCCCTTTCCCTATGAGGGCGAGGCCGATCCGGACCTGATCAACGCCGGCAAGCAGACCATTACCGCCCTGCCCACGTCCAGTTTCTTCTCCTCGGCGGACAGCTTCGCGATGATCCGCGGCGGCCATATCGATATGGCGGTGCTGGGTGCCATGGAAGTGGCCGCGAACGGCGACCTCGCCAACTGGACCATCCCCGGCAAGATGGTGAAGGGCATGGGCGGCGCGATGGACCTCGTCGCCGGCGTCAAGCGCGTTGTGGTGGTGATGGACCATGCCAACAAGGCGGGCGAGCCCAAGATCCTGGAGCGATGCACCCTGCCGCTCACGGGCAAGGCCGTGGTCGACCTCATCATCACGGACCTCGCCGTCATCGCCTGCGACAGGAAAGTGGGCGGACTCCGTCTCGTCGAGCTGGCGCCGGGCGTCGCGCTGGACGAGGTGAAGGCGAAGACAGGCGCCGCGCTCGACATCAGCGCCTTCGACAGGCAAGCCGCGTGATGGCCGAGGCTTTCATCTGCGATGCGATCCGCACGCCGATCGGTCGCTTCGGGGGCACGCTGGCCGCCGTCCGCGCCGACGATCTTGCCGCGATTCCCATCAAGGCGCTGGTCGAGCGCAACGCGCACGCCGACTGGCAGGCGGTCGACGATGTCATCCTCGGCTGCGCCAACCAGGCGGGCGAAGACAATCGGAACGTCGCGCGCATGGCGACCCTGCTCGCCGGACTGCCCAAGGAGATCTCCGGCTCGACCGTCAACCGGCTGTGCGGCTCGGGGCTCGACGCGGTGGGGCTGGCCGCGCGCGCGATCCGGTCGGGCGACGCGCAACTGATGATCGCGGGCGGCGTCGAGAGCATGAGCCGCGCCCCCTATGTGATGGGCAAGGCGGACACCGCCTTCTCACGCGGACAGAGGATCGAGGACACCACGATCGGCTGGCGCTTCGTCAATCCGGCGATGAAGGCCGCCTATGGCGTCGATTCGATGCCCGAGACGGGCGAGAATGTCGCGCAAGAATGGCAGGTGTCGCGCGCGGACCAAGACGTCTTCGCGCTGGCGAGCCAGCAGAAGGCCGCCACCGCGCAGGCCAATGGCCGGCTCGCCGCCGAGATCGTGCCCGTCGCCATCCCGCAGAAGAAGGGCGAGCCCATCCTCTTCGCGCAGGACGAGCATCCCCGCGCGACGACGCTGGAGGCGCTGGCGAAACTCAAGCCGGTCGTCCGCCCCGACGGCACGGTGACGGCGGGCAACGCGTCGGGCGTCAACGACGGCGCCGCCGCGCTGCTGATCGCCTCCGAGGTGGCCGCGAAGGCCAACGGCCTCACGCCACGCGCGCGCATCGTTGCGATGGCGGCGGCGGGCGTGGCCCCGCGCGTGATGGGCGTCGGCCCGGTGCCCGCCGCGCGCAAGCTGCTCGCGCTGGGCGGCCTCACCATCGACCAGCTCGACGTGATCGAGCTGAACGAGGCCTTCGCCTCGCAAGCCATCGCGGTGCTGCGCGACCTCGGCCTCCAGCCCGACGACGCGCGCGTCAACCGCAATGGCGGCGCGATCGCGCTCGGCCATCCGCTCGGCATGTCGGGCGCGCGCATCGTGCTCACCGCCGCCGAGGAGCTGCACCGGACCGGTGGCCGCTATGCCATGGCCTTCATGTGCATCGGCGTGGGCCAGGGCATCGCGCTGCTGCTGGAGCGGGTATGATGGGCGATTTCATCACCGCCGGCGATGGCTGCCGCATCGCCTACAGGCTCGACGGCCCGGAAGCCGCGCCGGTCCTGCTCCTCTCCAACTCGCTCGGCACCGCCATGGAGATGTGGGCGCCGCAGATGCCGGCGCTCGCACGGTCCTTCCGCGTCCTGCGCTACGACAGCCGCGGCCATGGCCAGTCCGATGCGCCGGCCGGGGCCTATTCGATGGATCGGCTCGGCCGCGACGTGATCGAACTGCTCGATGCGCTCGCCATTCCGAAAGTCCGCTTCTGCGGCCTCTCGAAGGGTGGCATGGTCGGGCAGTGGCTCGGCATTCGCGCGCCCGAACGGCTCGAATGCCTCGTGCTCGCCAACACCTCGCCCTTCATGGGGCCGCCCTCGTCGTGGGACGGTCGGATCGCAGCGGTGCATGAAGGCGGCATGGCGGGCCTCGTCGACGCGGTGCTGGAACGCTGGTTCACGCCATCCTTCCTCGCGACAGGCGAGGAACAGATCGCGCCGGTGCGCGCGATGCTCACCGCCACCGATCCCGGGGGCTATGCGGGCTGCTGTGCCGCCATTCGCGACATGGACATGCGTCCGATGCTCGGCCTGATCACCACGCCGACGCTCGTGATCGGCGGTTCCCAGGATCCGGCGACGCCCCCTCCCCATTCGGAACTGCTGGCCAGCTCCATCGCGAGCGCGCGCCTTGTGATGCTGCCGGCCGCTCACCTTTCCAATGTCGAACAAGCGGAGGCTTTCACCGGCGCCCTTTTCGACCATTTCGCTGCGTAGAAAAGGACAAAAAATGTCGATTCTCTTGGAGGATGCCCATCTCGACGGAAGGCTGTTCGACGGTGGCTGGCAGAAGGCCGCCGCGTCCTACGAAGTGATCGAGCCCGCAACCGGCAACACGCTTGGCCGCGCCGGTCAGGCGGACGCGGCTCTTGTCCGTGTGGCGGCTGCGTCGGCGCGCAAGGCGCAGGCTGCCTGGGCCGCCGGCTCTCCCGACAGTCGCGCCGCTGTCTTTCCCAAGGCCGCGGCCATCGGGCGCGCCCATTGGGACGAGATCGTCACCTGGATCATGCGCGAGAGCGGATCTGTCCGCGCCAAGGCCGAATTCGAGCTGACCCTCTCGATCAAGGCGATCGAGCTTGCCGGCGGCATGCCCCAAGCTGCCCAGGGTCTCGTCCTCCCCAGCGAGGCCGGCCGACTGAGCCTCGCGCGGCGCCGGCCGCATGGGGTGGTCGGGATTATCGCCCCCTTCAACTTCCCGCTTTACCTCGCCATGCGGGCGGTGGCGCCCGCGCTCGCCGTCGGCAACGCCGTCGTGCTCAAGCCGGATCCGCGCACGGCGGTGTGCGGCGGCTATGTGATCGCGCGCCTGTTCGAGCTCGCCGGTCTCCCCGCCGGCGTCCTTGCCGTCCTGCCCGGCGGGGGCGACGCGGGCGCGGCGCTCTGCGCAGATCCCAACATCGCGATGATCCAGTTCACCGGCTCGACTGGCGCCGGGCGCAAGGTCGGCGAGGCGGCAAGCCGCAACCTCAAGAAGGTGTCGCTGGAACTCGGTGGCAAAAATTCCCTGATCATCCTCGAAGACGCCGACCTCGATCTTGCGGTGCGCAACGCCGCCTGGGGCGCCTGGCTCCATCAGGGCGAAATCTGCATGACGGCGGGCCGCATCCTCGTCCAGGCGAAGATCCTCGATGCTTTCGCGGGCAAGCTCGCCGAAAAGGCAGAGGCGCTCCCGGTCGGCGATCCGATGTCCGGCACCGTCGCGATCGGACCTATCATCAACAAGCCCCAGCTGGATCATGCGCTCGACGTCGTCGCCGACAGCGTGGCGGCCGGCGCGACCCTGCTGGCGGGAGGCGATGCCACGGGCCTGTGCATGGCGCCCACCGTGCTCGGCGGCGTGACGAAGACGATGCCGGCCTACACGGAAGAGATTTTCGGGCCGGTGGCCGTGCTCGTCCCCTTCGAGACGGACGACGAAGCGGTTTCGCTCGCCAACGATACCGAATATGGCCTGTCGGCCGCGGTGATTTCCCGCGACGTCGGCCGCGCCATGGCGCTGGGCGAGCGCCTTCATGCAGGCCTCCTCCATATCAACGATCAGACGGTCAACGACGATGTCGTCAACCCTTTCGGGGGCGTCGGCGCATCCGGCAACGGCACCGCGATCGGCGGTCCTGCAAACTGGGAGGAGTTCACCCATTGGCAGTGGGTAACGATCAAGAATGCCCCTCCCACCTATCCACTCTGAGCCCAGGTCCGGAACGCCTCTTCCACCAGTAAGAGCGATCCGGATGAGCGCCGAACCAGCCGCTCGTCAGAAGGCCGTCAGGAGCGAGATCTTGCCAAGGCAACGTTCCGGTCAGCGGCCTGATCGAGCCGCCACCCACCCAGAGCAAACAACAGCAAAGCAATCAGGAGCCCGTCAATGTCTACCAAAGAGTTCGATGTCGTCATCGTAGGCAGTGGCGCTGCCGGATGCGTTGTGGCTGATTATCTCGCCCGTCACACCCGAGCCAGCATTGCGGTCATCGAGGCAGGCGATAAGGATCGTGATCCGATGATCCATATCCCCGCCGGATATTCGAACATCCTCGCACATGACCGGCATGTCTGGGCCTATGACACGGTGCCGATCCACGGGACGCCCCGGCGTTTTCGCATGGGCAAAGTCGTCGGGGGCGGCTCCTCGATCAATGCCATGTGCTACGTCCGTGGTCAGAAGCAGGATTTTGACGCCTGGCAGGCTGCCGTCGGCGATACAGGAGACTGGTCGTGGGAAACGATGATCCAGGCCTATATCGAGCAGGAGAAGAACGATACCTTCCACAACGCGCACCATGGCATTCACGGAGATTTGTCCGTTGAGCTGCCCAAGGGGATCAACGAGCTCAATCAGCGTTGCATGAAGGCATTCCAGGAATATGGCCTTCCCTATAACGCTGACTATAATGGAGATTACCAGAACGGTGTTTCTCCCGTTCAGACCAACACGCTCAACGGCAAGCGTTGCAGCGCTGCCGTCGCATATCTCCACAGGCATGTGGACAGCGGGCGCGTGAAGCTGCTCACCGGCTACACGGTTACGAAAATTCTGTTGGACGGGACACGCGCGGTCGGTGTCAGGGCTCTCAACGGAAAAACCGAACAGGACATTGATGCCGGTCTCGTGATCCTGTCTGCCGGTGCGGTGCAATCGCCGAAGATTCTCATGCACTCAGGCATCGGTCAAAGCGAGCAGCTCCAGAAATTCGGATTGGAGGTCAAGCTGGATCTGCCGGGGGTTGGAGAAAACCTGCACGATCACCCGATCATTCCCATCACAGCCTATGTGAAGGGAAAGATGGGTTATCAGAATTCAGCCCATGGCATCGGCTCCCTGGTCGCGGGGATGCGTTATATGCTGACCCGTGACGGCCCGGCGTCGGGGAACGGGATCGAAACGGTTTCCTATTGGAACCCGCTGGACCTGGATAGCGAGGAGCCCACGGTGCAATGCTACCATGAGCCGATCATCGCTGCGGACGGACTGAATCCCACCGGCTCGCGCTCCGGGGTGACGTTTGCCACCGTCGTATTGCAGCCTAAAAGCCGCGGCTGGGTGCGCCTGGCGGACAGCGATCCGACGTCGATGCCGCTCATCAACCCGAACTTCATCGGTCACGAATATGATCTGAAGGTCGGCATCGACGCGGTGAAAGCCGTGCGCAAGGTGATGGAACAGGAATCGCTGGCCGAAATCGTCGACGAAGAAGTGCTTCCCGGGAAAGACAAGCAGAGCGACGAACAGATCGGTGAGTTCGTGAAAGGCGTGGCCACCACCATGTGGCACCCGGTGGGCACCTGCCGAATGGGCCTAGACGAAGGCGCCGTGGTCGATGCCAGGCTCAAGGTCAGAGGAACGGAACAACTGCATGTGATCGATGCATCTATCATGCCCACGATCACGAGCGGCAACACCAACGCGCCGACGCAAGCGCTGGCCTTGCACGCCGCAAAGATGCTGGTTCAGACCTATTTTCCCAATGTCGGAACAAGCGGTCGGCCGGCGTAGGACTGCCAATCGTTGGCAATCAAACTCGGTGGCGAGATCGTGCCAATCGTTTATTGGCCTGGGGTGCCTTGATCGCAACATCACGCAATCCTCGCGTGTGATCGTGAACTTCAAGTTTGTGTGATGGGTGGTGGCGCCAGGACCGTGCGGGCGGCCTGTCAGCCCAAGAGATAATGGGTCATAGATGGACGACAATTTCTATCGCAGCGCACTCGACTACCACCGCCATCCCAAGCCCGGCAAGCTGGCGATCGAGCCCACCAAGCGGATGGTCAACCAGCGCGATCT
>NZOF01000012.1 GCA_002695185.1 Erythrobacter sp. | reverse complement strand
TCCTGGCGGGTCCGGAACTCCCAGAGACCGGCATCAGGCTTGTCGTGCTTGGCCCATGCAGCCTCTCCTACCTCTTCCAAATGGGCGAAATCGCGCTCATCGGCCATGCGCAGGAGACGGGTGTCAAAGAAAGCCTGCGCGGTAGGCATGACGATCTGGCCATAACAGTCGAATTGCACCTGCTTGTAAGCAGCATTGCCGATACGAACCGGGCCATTTCCCCGATAACCGGCCAGACTGACAGCCTCGAACTCGTGCAGCTCGGGATCTCCCATCACCGAATAGAGCGGCTGTATCTGCCCTCCACGGGCCTGATCGATAATGTTGCGAAGATAGGCGAGGTATTTTTCCAGAACGTCTAGGGCGCCAAGCCGGTTCAGGGCCTGCACAGTGTAGTAACTGTCCCGGATCCAGCAATAACGATAGTCCCAATTCCGCTGGCTTCCAGGGGCCTCAGGGATCGATGTAGTCAGTGCGGCGACGATGGCGCCCGTTTCCTCATGCTGGCAAAGCTTGAGGGAAATTGCCGCGCGAATGACCTCTTCCTGCCATTCCAGCGGAATGTGCAAACCGCGGACCCAGTGCTGCCAGTACTTGCGGGTCGCCTCTTCCATCCGCCGCACTTCGCTGCGGATATTTCCTACGAAGGGTTCGTCGGGTCCGAGGAAAAAGTGCTGGTCACTTTCGACGCGATACCCCCGATCTTCGAGAATATATCCCACAGGCGCATCGGTCGTCAGGCGCATGGCCTGGCTGCCGAGCAAATAGCGGACGTGGTTGGTGCCGTTCGTAGTCTCGGCCAGAGCTTCGCCGTAGTTCTTCATCGGCGCCATCCGAACGCGCAAGCGTGGGGCGCCCGCAACCGGCCGAACTATACGAGCAAAAGCGACCGGGCGATACATACGGCCCGAACGTTCGAAGCGCGGAGCGAAATCGAAAATCTCGAGCGCGCTGCCGTCTTCTGCTTCGAGTCGCGTCACAAGGATCGGCGTATTGCGGACGTAATGCTGGCTGGAGGAAACCTGCCCCTCCAGTTCGAAACGCCATGTTCCCTCATCGCGCCGGTCGCCATTGAGCAGCGAACAGAAGACCGGATCGCCATCGACCCGTGGGACACAGCCCCAGACGAAACCTCCGTCGGTATCGACCAGTGCGCTGACCTGGCAATTGCCGATGGGAGAAAGTTCGAGATTTGGTTGGTTCATATATTCAGCCAATTGTGCACCGCAGCGACGTTTTCGAGGTGATAGCGCGCAGCCTCGCTTTTCCGTTCCCCGACTGCAATGCCGAAGCCCCCGCATTCGATTGCGGCCTGCATTCCGTCCTCGTCCGTAGTGTCATCACCGATGAAGATAGGCAGCGATCCGGCGAAGGGTTTCTCTTGCATGAAGGCTTGCACAGCGCCGCCCTTGTTCGCACCCGGGCGGACCAGTTCTGCTACGCCCTTCCCGCTGGTAACTTCCAACTCGTAACGCTCCGCCAGCCCGTGCGCGAACTTCAGTGCCTCATCCTTTCGGTCGGGTTGAGCGCGGAAATGTAGGGCTCCGCCATGCGCCTTTGTCTCGTAGTAAAGCCCGTGGAGATCAGCGTAGGAGCGCATTTCACTGACACAATCATCGGTGAGTGCAGATGGCTCGTCGCCTAGGCGTGAGCCATCGGGCAGCAGCCGCGACGCCCCGTGAGAGCCTGCCCGACATACCGAAACTTCACCGAGATGCGATTGCAGGTCGTCCAACGCACGGCCTGTAATCAAGGCGAGGCGGCCACCGAGCCTGTCGCGCAAGGAATGAAGCGCCGCCGGCAATTTGTCCGGGACATCGATCGCACCCGGCTCGGCGGCTATGCCTACCAAAGTGCCATCGAAATCGAGGAAAAGCGAAACATCGCCCTCTTGCAGTAGACCGTCGAGGGGGGGCGGACAGGGTAGCGAACTGGCTTTTTCCATTGCGGCAGCCTTAGTGGCTCCGTCCGCCTCGTCAAAGCCTTAGCCTTCTTCAAGACCGCCCGGTTCCAGGATCAGGTCCCCCTGCTTCACCCGCCAACCTTCGAGACGACTGAGAAAATTCATGCCCAGCACGTTGGTATTGCCCAGATTTGGCGCGATCACGGCATCCAGCCCACCCGCCTCGATATTGCCGAAGCGCAGACTGTCCAACGTTGTAAGTTCGGCAGTCACGGCTCCATTCGCGGTATTCAACATGACTGGAAGGCCGCCAGTACGCGGCTCGAGTCCGGCTCGTCGCGCAGATTCGGTAGACAATGCGGTCAGCGTTGCACCGGTATCGATAAGGAACCGGGTGGGCACTCCGTTCACTTCTGCGACGAGCCAGTAATGTCCGTCTGCCGCAAGCGGGATGACCGTTTCTTCACCAACGATTGTCTGCGCCGGCATCCCCAGTTCGGTGACTGCATCGAGCCGCGGGTCGAAGCGAGCCAGTTGGAGGAATACTGTCACCAGAATGGCTGCCAGAGCAAGAGTGCTGAGCGTTCTGATCAGCCGGCCGCCGGCAACTTTGTGTCGCAGCATCACGGCGCCGATCCATCCCAGCACCAGTGCACCGATAGTCCCCACCAGCAGGCCGGAACGCGGCACCGCACGGATTATTTCGGCAAGGGCATCGAAAGCGCTCTGCAGGTCCATCGTCAGTCCATATAGGGAGGTCGAGCCGTATCGTCGATGAACGCGGTTGGATAATTCAGGGGGCGTCGCGCTTTTCGGTGGCTTCAGCCAGGATCAGCGAGAAACGTTCGCCGCTATCGGTCCAGCGTGCTTTGGGTGTCCATCCCCCGGCGAGAAGCAAGGTATTGGCGCTTCGGCGTGTAAACTTGTGGCTGTTCTCGGTGTGGATCGTTTCGCCTATACGCATCGAAAAGCTTTTGCCGGCAACTTGGAAGTCGATATTCTCCGTCGCCTCGAGATGCATTTCGATCCGCGCAAAATCGTCGTTCCACGACGCGGTATGGCGGAGTACCTCCACCGGAATAGTACCCTCGAGTTCGCGGTTTATGCGTCTGGCGAGATTGAGATTGAATTCGCCTGTAATACCCTGCGAGTCGTTATAGGCGGCTTCGAGAACGCTTTGATCCTTGACCAAGTCCATCCCAATGAGAAGCAGGGGCTTGCCGCCATTCTCGGCACCTAATGTGGCACGCATCGAACGCAGCAGATCAACCGCCGTGCGGGGCACCATGTTGCCGATGGTCGAGCCGGGAAAGAAGCCGAGTTTTGGAGTATCCGCGACCTGCTCCGGTAACTCCACCTCCCGCATAAAATCCGCCTCTACGGGGAAGACATCCAGTTCCGGAAACTTTTCCGCGAGGGCGGAAGCGGATTCCCGCAGAAACTCGCCGGAAATATCGAGCGGCACATAAGCGGCCGGGTCAATCGCGCGAAGCAGCAAGGGTGTCTTGACCGAACTACCGGAGCCGAACTCTACTACCGCCCGACCAGAACCGATCAATTCGGCGAATTCGCTGCCGCGCGCGTCCAGTATTTCGGTTTCCGAACGGGTCGGATAATATTCGGGAAGGTCGGTAATATCCTCGAACAGTTGTGATCCGGCATCGTCATACAGCCACCGTGCCGGGATCGCTTTTTGCTGTTGCCCCAGCCCTTCCAATACATCGTCACGAAACGCGCGATTCACCCCTTTTTCATCACGATCGACGAGAGCGATACCTTGTTCTGTTTTCATAGATCCTTGGCCAATCTCAGGCCGGTGAATTGCCAGCGCTGGTGGGGATAGAAGAAGTTGCGATAGCTTGCCCGGGAGTGCCCGCGCGCCGTAGCGCAGCTCGCGCCCTTCAACACGAACTGGCCGCTCATGAACTTGCCATTGTATTCGCCAACCGCGCCCGGTGCAGGTTCGAAACGCGGATACGGCAGATAAGCCGAGCGGGTAAATTGCCAGCAGTCGCCGAACAGTCCTTCAGAACCGTTTGGCAGCGGGGGCGCAGCCTGATCGAGCTGGTTTCCGGATTCTGGATCATGCGCAGCAGAAGACCCTTCCTGCCCCCGCGCAATCGCTTCCCATTCGAACTCTGTAGGGAGTCTGTATCCCGCCCAGGTGGCGAACGCGTCAGCCTCATAATAGGATATATGTGTCACCGGAGCGTCCGGATCGCGGTCCTGCCAGCCGGAATGCGTGAAATGTGCATCATCGTGCCAGTAAGAAGGATGACGGATCGAATTCTCCTGTACCCAGCCCCAGCCATCGGACAGCCACAGACGCGCATCCTCATATCCGCCATCGGCAATAAATTCGTCCCACTGGCCGTTGGTGACAAGTCGCGATGCCAAAGCAAAAGGTTCGAGCAAAACGCGGTGCACCGGCCCTTCATTGTCGAAAGCGAAGCAGTCCGACTGATGTCCGATACGCGCGATGCCGCCCGGATGGGCATACCAGTCGTCATCGTACGAAGCGGCACCCAACGATGCCGTTTCCGACCACATTGCGGGGCCCAGCGGGTTTTGGAACAGGGCATGCTTGATATCGGTGAGAAGCAGCTCCTGGTGCTGCTGTTCATGAGCGAAACCAAGCTGAATCAGTGGCCGCAAGTCATCCCGTTGCAGCAGTGGCTGCATTGCCTCATCCACATGGTGGCGCCAGGCAAGGACGTCGGCCAATTTGGGCCGGGAGAGCATACCGCGAGAAAAGCGCGCTATCCTCTCGCCCTCAGCCTCGTAATAGGAATTGAAAACGAACGGAAACCGGTTGTCGAAAAGTTCGTAGCCATCCAGATGGTCGCGCAGCAGGAAGGTTTCCCAAAACCAGGTTACATGGGCGATATGCCATTTTGCAGGCGATGCATCTTCCATGGACTGGAGCGTTGCATCCGCTTCGGATAGCGGCTCGACCAGTGCCTCACTCAGCTTGCGAATTTCAGCAAAACGCTCGGCAAGATCACTAGTGGTGACGCTCTGGCTGGCCTGCGCGGCGGTCATAGCCGCTCTCCCCTTGCGGTTACCGGTCTGCGGCAACCAAGTGTCAGCATGGCGGATTTAAGTGAAGGTTTAAAGGCCCGCCAACCAGAAACCTGAAACCGGTTGCCAGTCGGCAAATGACGGTTTCAGATTTAAATGGCATAACGCGCGCATGGTTCCAGCCTGCACTCACTGAGTCACTCGCTGAGTGACGAGAGCGACGCTGACGTCTAACCCGCAAGCAGAATGAGAAGAGCCGAGGTTCTAGGCGGCGTCCGCCTGCTGTTGTCCATGCTCGACATTCAGAGTTTCCGCGATGAGAAACGCTAGCTCAAGCGATTGTGCCGCATTGAGCCGTGGGTCGCAGTGCGTGTGATACCGGTCTTTCAAGGCTTCATCCGTGATCGCCACGGCACCGCCAACGCACTCGGTCACATCCTGACCGGTCATCTCTACGTGGATGCCACCCGGGTGAGTTCCCTCGGCGCGGTGCACGGCGAAAAAGCCCTTTACTTCCGAAAGGATCCGGTCGAACGGCCTGGTCTTATAACCGCTTTCCGATTTCACGACGTTTCCGTGCATCGGATCACAGCTCCATACGACCGGATGGCCTTCTGCCTTCACGGCTCGAACGAGCCTTGGCAGACCGTCTTCAACCTTGTCGTGGCCGAAACGGCTGATGAGAGTGATACGACCAGGTTCGCGAACCGGATTGAGCGTATCGAGCAATTGCAACATGACATCGGTCTCGAGGCTTGGACCGCATTTCATGCCGATGGGATTGCCGATGCCCCTCGCGAATTCGACATGCGCGCTACCTTCAAAACGGGTGCGGTCGCCGATCCACAGCATATGGGCGCTGGTGTCGTACCAATCGCCCGTGAGGCTATCGCGGCGAGTGAGCGCTTGCTCATAAGGCAGCAACAGTGCCTCATGGCTCGTGTAGAAGCTTGTGCCCTGCAATTGCGGCACGGTTGCCGGATCGATTCCACAGGCTTCCATGAAATCCAGAGACTCACCAATCCGGTCGGCAACGTCCGAGAACTTGTCAGCCCATGGGCTGCGGCCCATAAAGTCCAATGTCCATTGATGAACCTGCCGCAAATTGGCGTACCCACCTCCCGCAAAAGCGCGAAGCAGGTTCAGCGTTGCCGACGCCTGAAAATAGGCACGGACCATTCTTTGCGGATCATTGATACGCGATGCCGGATCGAAATCGATGCCATTTACATTGTCGCCGAAATAGCTCGGCAGCGTCAGGCCCCCCTGCGTTTCCGTATCCGAACTGCGTGGCTTGGCGAATTGCCCGGCCATCCGGCCCACCTTTACGACCGGTTGCTTGCTGGCGAACGTCATGACGACCGCCATTTGCAACAAGACGCGGAAAGTATCGCGAATATTGTTCGGATGGAATTCGGCGAAACTTTCCGCGCAATCACCACCTTGCAGGAGGAAAGCATTTCCAGCGGCAACCTCAGCAAGATCGGCTTTAAGAGCCCTTGCCTCGCCCGCGAAGACCAATGGCGGATGGCTTGATAGCGATTGCGTGGCATCATTCAGAGCCGCAGGATCTTCATAGCGCGGGAGATGCTTCGCTTCGAAGTTCTGCCAGCTATCCGGTGACCATTCGCGTGCCATTACCAGTCCAATTCATGATTATTCGAGATCGTGAGCCAAGCGCACCCCGCTTAACGGCGCAAGCAGCATAAACTTGCCTAACACAAAAGTGCGATTGCGCCGATCGGCTTAGCGACCCGTTTGCGCTCCGCTCTTAGCAGACCCACTCGCCAATGTCTGGCCCTCGGGTATCACCGCCATGCGCCAACCTGATGTCCCCCCGAAGTACTCGGTCGCAAGGGCAAGCATCGCCTCGGGTGTAGTCTGCGCGTAATCATTCAGAATTCCGCGAAGCGCCTGCATCCTACGTGGGTCTGACGTCGACCCTTCCAGTTCGAGAAGGTAGAAATAGTTACCGCTCGAAATCCGTTCGTAATAATTGCGCAGCGGTTCGGTCGCGCGGGCAAGCTCGTCGGCTGTCGGTGGCGTCTGCGTCAATTCACGGGCGATACGATCCGCCTCTGCAAAGAAGACTGGAACATCTTTCGGTTGGAGTTGAGCATATCCCATGATCGATCCACCACTTTCGACATCAGTGGGCCAGTCGAGCCTGACCGACGGGGCATAGCTCGCCCCGGATTTCTCGCGCATTGCATCAAGCAACCGGTTGGAGAACACCTCGGTCAGGATTGACAGCTGGCGAGACTTGCGAATTTCCGCAACGCCGCCGCCGACGGGCCAAGCAATGACAGCTGCTGCCTGGTTGGCTTCACCCTTGTGGTAACGCACCACGGTTTCCCCAGCAGAAGCTACCTCGAAGTCGCGGTTCAATACTTCCTGTGAAATCGGCTTGCGATCGGGAAGAGCGCCGAAAGTGCGGGAAAGCGCGGCGACCGCTTCCTCGCGATCATAGTCACCGAAGATGAGGATTTCGATCGGACCCTGCTGCAGGATCGGTTCCCACACCTCGCGGAAGCCTTCGACACTGGTGTTCGCCAACGCTTCCGGGTCGGAGGTACGGAAAATAGGATTCTTGTTGTAGATGTAATATTCAAGGTCGCGGTTCAGGACGCCGCTGGGACTCGCCTCATAGCTTTGATAGGCCAGCCTGCCCGCTGCCTTGGCGCGCGCAACCGGATTGGGATCCCAGCGCGGCATGCCCAGTTTGGCGGCGAAGAGATACAACTGGTCGGCCAAATCCTGTCGACGGGTCATGGCACTAAATGAGAAAGTCCCTTCGCCGATCTCGAAATCGAAGCCCATCTTGCGGCCCGTACTGATACGGTCGAGCTCTTCCTGTCCGAGATCACCCAGACCTGATTGTACCAAAGCGCTCTCGCCGAGGCCGATATATGGCGCGTCCTTTGCGTCGAAAGCACGCAGGCCAGCACCGAACCGAACCTTCACCGCCACCCGGCCCGGTTCGTGATCATTAGCTAGCAACAACGCTTTGACACCATTGCCAAACTCGACGCGCTCCACATCCCCAAGTCCGTGTGGCGTGCGCAGGACGATATCACCTGGCGCACCGATTGGAGGGAGATCCGCAAAATTGATACTCTGCGCAGCAAGACGCGCGTTGTTATCAGCGTCGACGCTTTCGCGAAGCGCGGTTTTTATCAACGTTTCGGTGGCCTCGCCAGACTCGGGCGTCACGTAGGTCGCTCTGATGACCGAGCCGGAGAAAAGGTCGCGCGTATCTTCCAGCAGCGCCTGCGGAGTAACCTTTGCTTTCATCGAATTGAAAACCATCAGGAAGGTTTCGGGAGCGGCAATTGCCTCGCGAATGTCGACGGCATTCACAAGGTCGTCTGCATACCCCGACGCTGCCAGAACCGAGCGTTGTTCGACCATGTTAGCAAAACCAACTTCCATTTCCGCCAGCTCGCGATCCATCTCCTCCTGAGTGGGCGGGTTCGCCAACGCATCGGCAATCACCGAGCGCACATCGGTAAGCGCTGCTTCCCAGTCTTCCGTTAGCGGAGCGAACTGGACCAGCGTGCCGTGGGCAGAACGGCTGATCTTGGATTCACTTGCCTGAGCATAGAGATAGCTACCACCGGCGCGGGCGCGGGCCTCAAGCCGGCGATTGATCAGCGCAAGCGCAAGAGATTCCCGCAGGCGTCCTTCGTTGTAGACGATGGTATCGTCCACCTGTCGCCAAGGGCGGAAGTAGCCGAAGGTGAAGGCACGCGGCAACGTCGGCTCAACGATAACGACTGTCTCGCCAACGGGATTTGCGGGATCCGCATTGTCGGGCGCGACTGGATCACCGAAGTCCGGTGCTTTAGCCAGCTCTCCGGCCTTCTCCCAATCACCGAAATATTTCTCGATCATCGAAGCAAAAAGGACAGGGTCGAGGTCACCGACTACAGAAATCACGGTATTCTGCGGACGATACCACCGGTCGTAGAATGCGCTTACCGAAGTTCCGTCAGCCGCCTGAAGGCTGTCTTCGGTTCCGATGGTAATCCGCTCTGCCAGGCGCTGACCTGCAAAAAGCGTCTGCATCGTCCGCTCGCTAACTCGCTCCCCAACCCCGCCACGCTCGCGCTTTTCTGCAAGAACGATCGGGACTTCCGCCCTCACATTGGCATCGGAAAGGACAGGCTCCCGCACCATTCCGGAGAGCAACTTCATACTCTCGTCAAGCTTGGCGGCGTTCACATCAGGCAAGTCGAGCTTGAAAACCGTATGTGTCGGGCTGGTCTCCGCATTGGTGTCACTCCCGAAGGTCGCACCGAGCCGCTGCCAAGTGGGAATAGCTTCCGCCACACCAAGATACTTGCTTTCGCGGAAAAGCAGATGTTCGAGCAAGTGGGCATAGCCGAGCTCGCTATCGCTTTCATAAAGCGAGCCTGCATCGATACGCACCCTGATCGAAACCTGCCCAGGAGGAACGCCGTTTTCCCGGACGCCATACCTTAGCCCGTTGGCAAGCTCACCAAACTGCCATTCTTCGTCGCGCGGAACATCGCTATTCTCGTAAATCCAAGGAGTTTCACCTTCCCTCTGCAGCGACGCGGGAGGTTCGACCTCCTGGGCAGGCAAAGTCTGCGGAGCGAGCAGCAGAAGCGGGAGAAGCAAAGCGATACGCCGTGCGGCGCGCAAACTATCAGTCATGGCGCGGGATATAGGAGGCGCCCAAGTGAAGCGCCAGTGAATGAAGGAAAACCTTCGCTTGTGGAACTCAGCCTGCCTTGTCCACACACGCCCCCAAACCTACATTGTTGTCATGTTCATCGAAACCGAAACCACGCCCAATCCTTCCAGCCTTAAATTCCTTCCGGGCCGCCCGGTCATGGGGCAGGGAACCCGCGAATTCGCTTCGCCCGAAGCAGCAGAAGCCAGTCCGCTGGCGCAAGCGATATTTGATACCGGCGAAGCAACTAACGTGTTTTACGGCGGCGACTTCGTCACGGTCACGGCGGCTCCCGGTGCAAATTGGAGCGATCTTAAACCGCAGGTTCTCTCGATATTACTCGATCACTTCGTTTCCGAAGCGCCGCTGTTCGCACCGGGCACGGCGGCAGGCATTGCCGTGCCCGGAGAAAGTGATCTTCTTGTCGAGGAAAGCGACGGCGATGCCGATATTGTCGCGCAGATCCATGAGTTACTGGAAAGCAGGGTAAGACCTGCGGTTGCCGGCGACGGCGGCGACATTCAGTATCGCGGTTACAAAGACGGCGTTGTTTATCTTCAGATGCAGGGGGCATGCGCAGGATGCCCATCTTCCTCCGCGACGTTGAAGCACGGGATCGAAGGCCTCCTGAAACATTATGTGCCGGAGGTCGTTGAGGTCCGCGAAGCGTGATTTCACGCAATCATACCCAAGGATTTCCATGACCCAGCAATATCACGATAACCACCTTTCTGCCGAAGCGCTTGACCAGATTTTCCGCGAAGCGCGCAGTTACAATGGTTGGCACGACAAGGACGTGAGCGATCAGCAGATCAAGGAAATCTACGAGCTGCTGAAGATGGGGCCAACATCCGCCAATATGCAGCCGGCCCGCTTCGTATGGTGCAAATCGCAGGAATCCCGCGACAAGCTCGCCGAGTTTGCTTCTGAGGGCAATCAGGAAAAGATAAAGACCGCACCAGTCGTTGTCATCATCGGTTACGACATCGATTTCCATGAAGAGCTTCCTTGGCTCTTCCCCCACGCCGACGCCAAAAGCTGGTTTGAAGGCGATGAGGAAGGTCGAAAGGAAGGAGCATCGCGCAACTCTGCCTTGCAAGGCGCCTACCTCATGATAGCCGCTCGTTCACTCGGTCTCGATTGCGGACCGATGTCGGGCGTGGATCTCGATAAGATAACCGATCATTTCTTTGAAGACTCCCCGCGGCATCGCGCAGACTGGGTGTGTGCAATCGGATATGGCGACAAGGAAACGATTTTCGACCGCAGTCCCCGTCCTGATTTTGCCAAGTTCAATCGCGTAGACTGACTTGAAGCATCGGATCGTGTGAGGCAGGACGCCGGCCATGCGACTGCTCGCCATAGATACGTCAGGTGAAGCTTGCTCCGTCGCACTATTCGACGGAGCTAAGCTGATCGATGCTCGTCACGAAACAATCGGTCGCGGCCATGCGGAGCGCTTGGTTCCGATGATAGCAGACTTGCCCGAAAATGGACGTTCTGATAGAATTATGGTCTCTCTCGGCCCGGGCAGTTTTACCGGAGTGCGTATCGGCCTTGCAGCAGCAAGAGCACTCGGTGTCGCCTGGAATGCATCGGTGGCCGGATACCCGACATTGTCTCTCATAGCGGCAATTGCGCAAGCCGAAGTGTCGGGACCGGCCGATATCTGTATGAATGGCGGTCACGGAGAGTGGTTTGTCCAATCTTTCGACAGTTCGGGATTACCGATTACGGAAGTTCAGTCCCGCCGTCCCGAAGAAGCGGCACGTGAATTGACTGCTGCCTTTGTGGCTGGGAACAGGGCCGCTGAGTTCGCTCAAATTTCCGGAAGACAAATTCGATCGCTGGAAGTTGTAGCCGATGCACGTTTTGTGAGCGCCATCCCCGCTCCCCTCAAGACTTCGGCGCTTTCCCCTATTTACGGCCGGGCTCCGGATGCAAAGGCGCCCGGACAATGACCGAGCTGGACCGGTTGATGCAGGTCATGGAGGCCAGTTTCGATCCGCACTATCGTGAAGCGTGGACGCGGCGCCAAGTCGAAGATTCGCTTCTAGTGCCGTCAACTTTTGCGATACTTTGTAACGAAACGGGAAACCAAATCTCCGACGATGAAACGGCAGCAGGCTTCATACTTGCAAGACAAGCTGCGGATGAAATCGAACTTCTGCTAATTGCAGTAGATCCATCTTATCGAAGAAAAGGCATTGGTTCACGATTACTGCAACGATTTCTAGATGTTGCCAGCGAACGTGGAGCAAGCGACGTGTTCCTAGAGATGCGCGCCAATAACCCTGCAGTAACTGTCTATCTTGCAGCCGGTTTCGAACAAATCGGACACCGCGCTGCTTATTACCGGACTGTTTCCGGAGAAACGATCGACGCCCTTACCTTCGGTAGAAAAGTATAATTGACTTGCTGTGTCCATCACGGTTGTACGTATGCGACAAACTGTATCTTGGTTACAGTTTTGTGTAGACTTGCTACTCTACGATGCATACTTCCGGCCGAAGCTGGAGTACTAACATGAACGATTTTCAAACAGATATGAGTGAAACACTCATCACCCTTACTTCGGATATTGTGGCCGCACATGTTTCGAACAACAGTGTTACCGTAGACGACGTACCTGCATTGATTTCCAATGTTTATTCTGCACTTTCCGGGTTGGGCGGAAATGGCACGAGTGAAGAAGAGCGTCCTGATCCTGCGGTTTCAGTTCGTGCATCGGTCAAGAAGGATCACATCATCTGCCTCGACTGCGGCAAGAAGATGAAGATGCTCAAGCGTCACCTTTCGACCGAACACGATATGTCGCCGGAAGACTATCGTCAGCGCTGGGACCTTCCTTCTGATTATCCGATGGTTGCACCGGATTATGCAGACACGCGCCGCGATCTTGCCAAGAAGATCGGCCTCGGCCGCAAGCCTGGTGAAAAGCGGACGCGAACCAAACAGTCTGCATAAAGCAGCAGTACCGCTTGAGATAGACGCCCCGCCCCGATAAGGTGCGGGGCGTTATTCATTCAGGAAGACGAATTGCATCAGCGTATCGATCTCGAACAGCTTTGTGCCGACAAGGGTCTGCGCATTACAGAGCAACGCCGCGTGATAGCCAGAGTGCTGTCTGAAAGCGATGACCATCCCGATGTGGAAATGGTCCATGCCCGGGCCAGCGAAATCGATCCGGGCATTTCGATTGCAACGGTTTATAGAACCGTCAGACTGTTCGAAGAGGCCGGAATTCTCGATCGACACGATTTCGGTGATGGACGGGCACGTTACGAAGCCGCACCGGAAGCGCATCACGATCACTTGATCGACGTAGAAAGTGGCAAGGTCGTCGAATTCGTCGATCCCGAACTTGAAGCCCTGCAAAAACAGATTGCGGAGAAGCTGGGATACCGTCTCGTGGATCACCGGATGGAACTTTATGGCGTCCGGCTCGACCGCGAGAACTGAGCGCAAGCTCGCCCGCTATACCGCGAAGCGGCTTGCCGCAGCGGCCGGAGAGAAGGTCGCGCTGAGCGCACCAGGATGGGTCCGGTTCATTTTGCGGATAACCGGCATTTTCCTTCTGTTGCTCGTTTTCGTCCCTTTGCATTACGCCTATCGCATTTTTGCGTACGGCTCGCCCTTCCCCATGCTTTTCCTTCGCTACACCGCGCGCGTAGTCGGGGCCCGGGTGGAAGTAATCGGCACCCCTCTTCGGCGCGATGTCTTTTTCATCGCCAACCATATCTCGTGGATCGACATCCTAGCGATGGCAGGGGCCAGCGGCACTGCGTTCGTCGCCAAATGGGAGCTCAGTCAGGTTCCCGTGATAGGCTGGCTTTGCAGTCTAAATCGTACCGTTTTCGTCAAGCGCGAACACAGGATGGGCGTAGCTGAGCAGATCAACGCCCTCAAAGAGGCGTTGCATGACAATTGGTCCGTCACGGTATTTCCAGAAGGCACCGTGACTGACGGGCATTCGCTACTGCCGTTCAAGTCATCGATGATTTCCGTGCTGGAGCCGCCGCCTGCAGGCGTCATGGTCCAGCCAGTGGTGATCGATTATGGCGCAAACTCGGAAGAAATTTCCTGGATCGGAGAGGAAACCGGGCTCCATAACGCTATGCGGGTCATGGCGCGGCGCGGCACGTTCAACATGCGAATCCATTACCTCGATCCGTTCAGCCCGGAAGACTATCGTGGCCGAAAGGCAATCGCTGCTAAAGCGCGCGAGGAGATCGAACGGCAGCTTGTCACCAATCTCGGCAAGCCACTTCGTGATTATCAGCATGTCGTCGAAGCGGTACGGTACCGCCCCAAGGCGGCTGAGGTCTAGAGATCAGCCTTTACCAGCCAGTCATGAAACAAGCGCACCGGCCGCTCTTCCAGAGCCGTTGGCTTGCAAACAAACCAATAGCTATAGGGGCTCTCAACCGTAGCGTTGTAAAGCGTCGCAAGCCGCGGATCGGCCGCCCGCCGCATGTGGTCATCATGCATGATGGCGATTCCAAGCCCTTGAGCGGCTGCTTCCAGCATCAATTGGCCTGAATCGAAATGATCGATCGCGGCGGGCTCCAGATTGGGATGCCCGATCTCGGCACGCCAGGCGGAAAAACTTTCCGGCAATTCATTATGGATGAGAAAGGTCTGCTTAGACAGCTGATCTTCATCTGGGACATCGCCTAGTCTGACGGCTAGATCCCGGCTGCAGATCGCGTGAACCTTATTGTAATCCAGCCTCACCGCATGAAGCCCCCTCGAGGGGCCACGCGAGAGAATAATCGCCGCATCCAGTACGTCGCCCACCCTGTCCTCCAGATGGGCGCCCGTATCGATATCTATGTGCAAAAGCGGGTGCCGGGCTCGAAGCTCGGCTAGACGCGGGAATAGGCGCTGGCTTCCGAACAAGGGAAGCACACCGAGATGCAGCCGCAGTACCGAGAGATTTTCGGACTGGCTTTCGACCGCCCTCGCCAAAGCTTCCAGCTGCGGATTAACTGCTTCGTAAAAGGCGTGGCCGTCATCGGTAAGCTGCATCGCCTGACGTGCCCGGGTAAACAGCTTTTTCCCGACGAACTCCTCCAGATTGCCGATGCGGCGCGACAAAGCACTCGGGCTTAAGCCCAGCTCGTCGGCCGCAGCACGGGCGGACCCTAAGCGGACGGTCCGGACGAAGGCTTCGAGAGCGCGAAGGGGAGGTAGACGGCGAGAGGCCATACGCTTGGCCTATGCATTTAAACGCCACCTGTCGAGTATGGATGTGCGCTTTTCTGCAACTCACACACGATCAATCGACCGGCTCTTCAGGCTCCGGAGCGTGGAGCCGCAAGCGCGTTACATGGGTTTCGTCGCCGTCGGTCACTTCTATGCGCCAACCCGATGAGTGCTCCAGTATCTGGCCCTTGGGCGGGACCTGTTCGGCCAAGACGAAGGCGAGCCCCCCAAGGGTATCCACGGACTCTTCTACTTCGGCAAGGCGAGGATCGATACGATCTGCCACGTCGTCCAATTCGGCACGCGCATCGCAATCCCACATGCCGTCACCGATAGAAGCAATCCACTCTTCCGGCGCATCGTCATGCTCGTCTTCGATTTCGCCGACGATTTCCTCGACCAGATCCTCGATCGTAATGAGACCATCGGTCCCGGAAAATTCATCGAGGACAATTGCCAGATGCATACGTTGCGAACGCATATCTGCCAGCACATCGAGGGCATTACGCGTTTGCGGCACGTAAAGCGGTTGCCGCATCAAAACCGTCCAGTCCTCCGGCGGTGGCTTACGCTCTGCCAAGAAGGAAAAGATATCCTTGATGTGGATCATGCCGATGACATCATCGAGCTGCCCGCGATAAACCGGCATGCGTGAATGACCGTGCTCGGAAAACGTCGAGACCACTTCGTCCCACGTCGCGTCTGCATTGATCGCGATGATTTCACCGCGTGGCACAGCTACGTCGTCCGCATCGTGTTCCGAAAAATGGAGCAGATTGCGAAGCATTTGACGCTCCACTCCCGAAAGATCGCCTGTCGCGCTATCTTCAGAATCTTCGGAGCCTTTTTCGCCCTCGTGCTCGTCGATCGCTTCCTCGAGCTGGGCACGCAAGCTGCGGCCACCGCCTTCGGCGTCAAACAATTTGCGGATTGCGGGCCATAGCCCGCTGCTACTCTCCGCGTCTCCGGCGGGGGGTGAAGAATTGGCCATGGGCCGTTTTGCTACTCCAAAAATTCAGCGATCCCCATATGGGTCCGCGATACCTAGTTTTGCAAGCGCTTCGATTTCGAGTTTTTCCATCGCCGCCGCCTGAATGTCTGAATCAACGTGATCATGCCCCGCCAGATGTAGAAACCCATGAACGAGCAAATGGGCAGTGTGGTCCGGCAGGCTGACGCCCTTTTCCTTCGCTTCCCGCTCACAGGTTTCGAAAGCCAAGGCAATATCCCCGAGCATTTCCGGGGGGCCATCCGCCTGCAACGCTAGCAAGTCCTCGCGTTCCAGCATCGGAAAGGACAAGACATTCGTAGGCTTGTCCTTCCCGCGCCATTCTCTGTTTAGGTCGTGAACTTGGCTATCGGTCGTAAACAACACGCTGGTCATGAGACGTTCGCTGGCAAGCGCGGGTTCGCTGTTCAGAAGGGCGCTGTGCGCTTGCTGGCAAAGTCCTTCCCAATCACGGCCCTGCGGCCAGCCGTCTATTTCGATATCCAGTTGCAAAGCGCAGATCCGATGCGTTCGATCTCGACTATTACCGACTTTTAGCTCGTCGGGCCTTCATAGGCTTCGACAATACGCCCGACGATCGGATGTCGCACAACATCGGCGGCGGTGAAGCGGATCGTTCCAAAGCCATCGACACCTTCCAGCTTTCCAACCGCATCTGCAAGCCCGCTCATACCGTCGCCACCGGGTATGTCGACCTGCCGGGGATCGCCGCAAACAACCATCCGGCTGTTCTGGCCAAAGCGGGTGAGGAACATCTTCATCTGCTCCCGCGTGGTGTTCTGCGCCTCGTCGAGGATGACGAAGGCATCGGCAAGCGTGCGGCCACGCATGAAGGCGATCGGCGCGATTTCGATTTCGCCCGAGGCGAGCCGCCGCTCGACCTGTTCGGGCGGCATGCAGTCGTAAAGGGCGTCATAGAGAGGCCGCAGATAAGGATCGACCTTGTCTTTCATATCGCCAGGCAGGAAGCCTAGCTTTTCACCGGCTTCGACTGCCGGGCGGGACAGGATCAGGCGCTGCACACTCCCGGTAATCAACTGCGCCACTGCCTGCGCAACGGCGAGATAGGTCTTGCCCGTACCGGCCGGCCCAAGCGCGAAGATGATGTCGTCGCGCACGAGGCTGCGCATATAGGTCGCCTGCATGGCGCTGCGCGGCACGATGGTCTTGCGCCGCGTGCGGATCATGATCGGCGGACCGCCCTTGGCATCGCTCAGCTTGCCGTCGACAATTCCGTCCAGCGTGGGCTCGTTAGACATGGCGATCAGGGATTCGATGGCTCCAGCGTCGAGATCCTGCCCCATGGCCAGCCGGTCATACATTTCATTGAGCACATCACGCGCGCGGGCAACGCTGTCTTCCGGGCCTTCGATATGGATCGCGTTTCCGCGGGCGGAGATGAACACACCCAGGCGATTTTCCACCTGCACCAGATTGGCGTCGAACTGTCCGAAGAGCGCGCCAAGCAGGCTCTGGTTGTCAAAGTTCACATCCACCTGCGCGCGGCGAACCTCGCGCTGGGGTACGGGCGGTTTGGTCAGGGCCGGGTCGGCCTGCCGTGCTGGTTTGCGAGCCATCTGCTCCTTTCGCGAAGGGTTACGAATCGGAAATCTAGGCAATCCGGCCCGCTAAGCAAGGTAGGCCCTGCAAATATGGTGGAAAGTCACGCGCCTGTAATCAGGCAGCAACCCGTTCCCGTAGCTTTCCAGCGAGCGAATTCGGTCCCGCTTCGACCAGTTCTGCCGTCACAAGATCGCCGATAGCTGCTTCGCCTTCGAACCAGACACTCTGCAACCAAGGCGACTTACCCAGCCACTGTCCGGGAAGCTTGCCCTTGCGCTCTACAAGCACTTCGCACGTCCGCCCAACGCTCGCCTCATTGAAAGCCATCTGGTCACGGTTCAGTGCGGCCTGAAGGCGCTGGAGACGCTCGTCCATCACCTCTTTTGCCACCTGTCCATCCATTGTGGCGGCCGGAGTGCCGGGGCGCGGGCTATACTTGAAGCTGAAGGCCTGCGCGTATTTGACCTCGTCCACCAGCGCGAGAGTTTCCTCGAACTCGGCATCGGTTTCGCCGGGGAAACCAACGATGAAGTCGCCCGATAGCGCGAGGTCCGGGCGCGCGTCGCGGAAGCGCTCCAGAAGCTTCAGGTAGCTTTCCGCCGTGTGGCTGCGATTCATGGCTTTCAGCACACGATCGCTGCCCGCCTGCACCGGCAGGTGGAGGAACGGCATGAGCTTGTCGATCTCGCCATGCGCGGCAATCAGATCGTCATCCATGTCGGCCGGGTGGCTGGTGGTATAGCGGATGCGCGCAAGGCCATCGACCTTGGCAAGATCACGAATCAAGCCCGCAAGACCGACCGAGTGGCCCTTCTCGTCCTCACCCGACCACGCCGACACATTCTGCCCCAGCAGGGTGATCTCCCTGGCACCGGCATCGACCAGCTTCTGCGCTTCGGTAACGAGGTCAGAATAGGGACGGCTGATTTCAGCGCCGCGAGTATAGGGCACCACGCAATAGGTGCAGAACTTGTCGCAGCCTTCCTGCACGGTGAGGAAGCTTGCCGGATTGGTGCGGCGGCGTTCGGGCAATGCAGCGAACTTGGCGATCGCCGGCATGTCCGTGTCGGTCGCCCGCTCGCCCTTCACGGCCCTGTCCAGCATCTCTGGCAGACGGTGATAGGCCTGCGGGCCCACGACCATGCTCACGGCCGGACTGCGCGCCATGATCTCTTCACCCTCGGCCTGTGCCACGCAGCCGGCCACTGCAATCAGCGGTTCCTTGCCGACCTTGCGTCCGGCCTTGGTCAGGCGGCCAATGTCGGAATAGACCTTCTCGGCTGCCTTTTCGCGGATGTGGCAGGTGTTGAGCACGACAAGGTCGGCTTCCTCGCCTTCGGGCGCAGGCACGATGCCCTGCTCGCCCAGCATTTCGGCCATACGCTCGCCATCATAGACGTTCATCTGACAGCCGAAGCTCTTGACCCTGTAGGTCTTGGGGGGAGTGGTAGGTTTCATGACAGGCTGGCGCACATAGCGAAAAGGTGTGGGTCCTACAATGCGAAGGGCGGCACGCGGCCGCCCTTCCTAATCGAGATGATCGAACGACTTACGAAACAGTCGCCTTCACGATCTTGCCCGGGTTTGCCGGCGGCTCGCCCTTGGGCAGTGCGTCAACATGTTCCATGCCGCTCTCGACCTGGCCCCAGACGGTGTACTGGCCGTCGAGGAAATGCGCGTCGTCGAAGCAGATGAAGAACTGGCTGTT
>NZOF01000103.1 GCA_002695185.1 Erythrobacter sp. | reverse complement strand
GAGATCAGGGGAAATGACAGTGGCGCTGGCTGACCTTTCGGACTGGATGGACGACCATTCCGGCGACGGCTTCGGGTGGTATGTGAAACGGCTGTCCGGCAACGACACGCTCGCCAACGGTGCCCACCAGGCCGGTCCCTACATCGCGCGCGAGTTCCTGTTCCGCATGTTCCCAGCAATCGACCGCACCGACGTGAAGAACCCCGATACGCGGTTCGACCTCTATATCGATTCCCATGCCGATTACCGCGAGGTCCGCGCGGTCTACTACAACAACAGGTTCCACGAAAATCCGGACGGCGGCCGCAACGAGGCCCGGCTGACCAATTTCGGTGGCGCGGCATCGGCGCTCCTCGATCCTGACAGCACGGGTGCGCTGACCGTATTCGCTTTCGCGCTCGATGACGCAGGAGGCGCCACCGATGCGCATGTCTGGGTATGCCGCCACGGCACCGAGGAAGACATGGTGGAGGACCGGATCGGGCCGGTGGAGCCGGGCCGGTATGTCATATGGCCATTGGGCGCGACCGGAGGCACGCTTTCGCTGTTCACCCCGCCTGCACCCACGAGCTGCTGGATAGCGGCGGCCGACATGCCGCCGGCATGGCTGACGAAGTTTCCGACCGGGGCCGAGATCGTCGAACGGGCGGTGGAGCTGCGCCCCCTGCCCGGCCTCGTTCCCGACCAGCGGCTCCTCAAACGGCGCGACTGCGAATTCGAGATATTCCGCAGCGTGGAGGAAGCGATCGAGCTGCCCCACATCACCGCCGGATTTGCGAACGTCGAGGATTTCATCGCGCGGGCGCAGACCATCCTACAGCGCCGCAAGGCCAGATCGGGGCGCTCGCTCGAGCTTCACGCCCGCGCCATCTTCCTCGAGGAGCGTCTGGCGGAGGGAACGCAGTTCTCGCACCAGCCCGAGAGCGAGTCCGGCAAGCGGCCCGATTTCCTGTTTCCCTCGCAGACCGCCTATGCCGACAGTGCGTTTCCGGCCGACCAGCTCCGGATGCTGGCGGTAAAGACCACATGTCGCGACCGCTGGCGGCAGATTCTAAATGAGGCCGACCGCATCCCGGCGAAGCACCTGCTGACCTTGCAGGAGGGCATTTCGGAATCGCAGTTCAATGAGATGAGCGGTGCGGGCGTGCAGCTCGTCATTCCCGCTGCGCTGACCGACAAGTTCCCCAAATCCGTGCAGCCCCATCTGCAGACGCTGGAGAGCTTCATCGGCGACGTGCGGCTGCTGAAATCGTGATTCCGCTATTTTCGGGCAGAACAGGCCCTGCCCCCTCTTTGCAAACTCCCCATACCGTGAAACCGTGACACCACGAAACCCCATACACCGTGATACCGTGATACCGTCCTGAACACGGAATAACACTGCTTGGCAATGGCTTAGCAACAGATCGGGTGCGCACATTCGCAAGTTCAAAGGTCGAGCTTGCGCATATTCGCGAACTTGCATGCTGAGAATGTCGCAGATCAGTCGGTTTTCGGGCCATATTTCCCGAAGTCCGCATTCGACTTTTCGCACATTTACGGCGATATTGGAACCATCGTGAAGGTCGAGAGACATAGCCGGACTCCAAACCCGGCCGGACCTCTAAAACTGCATTGTCACGGTGGTGCGGTGAGACTGCGTAGCGAAGGGTCCGGCTTCCAAACCCGGACCCGCCTCTATCTCAGGAGCAGTTATGGCAGGAAAGCGTGCGAGTGCGGTTCTGAAGCGGCAGTTGAAAACCCGTGCCCGCCTGTGGCCCGAGGTTCGCAGCGAAGAGCTTTGGCACATGGATAATTCGGGCTGGGCTCCCCTGCCCCGCCTCATGCCGCTCATGATGAGCATCATGGACGATCTGGCCGGTAAGGGAACGCCGGTCAGCAGGGTCTATCTTGAGCTTTGGTCACGCCTGCGGGAGGAAGCATTCCTGTCGCTGGGCAACGCGCAGGAAATGTCATTCCATGCCGGATTTGAGGGGCAGCGTGCCCTTCGGACGTGGCGTGAACGGGTCAACAAACTCGCCGAGCTGGGGTTCATCGAATTGAAGGACGGGCCGTTCGGAGAGCAGTCCTACGCACTGTTTCCCAACCCCTATCATGTGATCAAACGGCATTTTCTGCTGGGTCAGGTTCAGGAGCGGAAATGGCAGGCGCTGATAGTCAGGGCCGAGGAGATCCCGGCGCTGGATATCGACGAGATCGATGACGAGGGAAATCTTCTGGTGGAGGACGACGACGAATAGGTTCATTTCGCGCCCCTGCTGGGACCGCGCTCTGTCTCCGCTTCGCTGCGATCGAGCCGCCTTGCGCCGTCTCGCCCCTGCCGGGTGACGATCGCTCGCGCGTCGCTGCGCTCCAGTTGAGCGGGAGTTTCTAAAGGACGCGCTCTGTCCCGCGCCTTTGGCGCTCCTGAGGGCGCGGCGTTTTAGAGCTGACCCGCTGGCACTCCTGCCTCTCTCATTGCCGGACGCCCGCTGGCGCACGGATCGCGCGCGCAGGGCATCCGGCGGCTTCGCGCCGTGCAGGGGTGCCGTTATCTGTTTTCGCCGCCCGGGCGGCTTCCTGGCGCTTCCCAGCACCGTTTTCGTGCGTGGGGAACGCCAAGGGCTTCGCCCTCTCGTTCCCGAAGCCCAATAGCCGCCCCGTGTGGCGGCCTACGGCCGCTGGCCCGCGCCAAGGCGGCGATTGGGCATCCCCCTCCCCCTCCCATCCTCGCCGGAGGGCAGAGCCGCAGGCCGCAGGCCGCGGCTTCGCCGGAAAAGGAGACAAGGGACATGACCAATCAGACGAACAGCAGCAAGCGAAGCGACCCCCATGCGCGCATCACCGACCGCATTCTCGCGGAGCTGGAACAGGGCGTGCGGCCCTGGATGAAGCCGTGGAGCGTCGAGACGCTGGCGGGGCGGGTGACGCGACCCCTGCGATCTACGGGCGAACCCTATGCCGGAATCAACGTCATCCTCCTATGGATGGAAGCGGTGACCAATGGCTACGCCTCGCCCACATGGATGACCTACAAGCAGGCGCAGGCGCATGGCGGACAGGTCCGGCGCGGCGAACAGGGCGCGCCCATCGTCTACTATGGCAGCACGACCAGGAAGCCGGAGCAGGAGACGAACGGCAGTCTGGAGCTGGAGGGCGAAGGCCGGGAAATCCGGTTCCTCAAGACCTACCACGTGTTCAATGTCGCGCAGATCGATGGCCTGCCCGAGCGGTTCCATCCCGAACCGGTGGAGGCCCCTGCCCCGACTTTCGAGCGCATCGAGGCGGCGGAGCGGTATTTCGAGGCCACTGGCGCGCGCGTGGCGCATGGCGGCAATCAGGCGTTCTACATGATTGGAGAGGACCGCATCCAGCTCCCGCCCTTCGAGGCGTTCCACGACGCCGAAGGCTACTATGTAACGAGGGGCCATGAGACGGTTCACTGGACCCGCCACGCATCGCGGCTCGATCGGAGTTTCGGGCGCGAGCGCTGGGGCGACGAGGGCTATGCCCGCGAGGAGCTTGTCGCGGAATTGGGATCGGCATTCCTTGCGGCCGACCTTGGCCTGGCGCTGGAGCCGCGCGAGGATCACGCCTCCTATATCGCGAGCTGGATAAAGGTTCTCCAGAACGACCGGCGCGCCATCCTGTCCGCCGCCGCCCATGCCGAGCGCGCGGTGCGCTACCTTCATGGATTGCAGCAGGCCGATCGGAGGGAAGCCGCCTGACAGCGGCAAGGACGAGGCCGCCCTTCGGGGCGGCCGAACTTTCGTCCACCCGCTCTCCCCGCGCGGCCACGCCACGGCGCGGCCGGAATTGGTGGGTTTCCGCCGCGAAGAGTTTTCCACTATTGTTTAAAAGGAAACTTTGGTTTAAACGGAAATATGTCATAAGGCAGTAGAGGAATTTTGCCATGGATAAAGCGCAACGAGTTGGAGCCAATATTAAGCACTTCCGTGAGCTAGCCGGACTTACGAAGTCGGAGTTAGCCCGGCGAGTGAAGGTCAGCCCAACGGCGGTAAATAACTGGGAAGAGAATGGTGTTATACCCCGAATGGAGGTCATGCTCGACTTAGAAAGAGCGCTCGAAGTAAGTTGGACCCAATTGAGAAATCGCGGCGCTGAAAAAGCTGCTATGCCCGCGAATTTTGAATCACCAACATCATTTCCTGAGGTGAGCCAAGGCGAGCGTCTTGATCAATTTAAGAGACAGATTGCGGCATTGTTCGACGTAGCTGCCGATAAAGTTGAAATTGTCATCCGAACTTAGTCAGGCTGAAATGGGGTCGGAAGCTGACAAAAACGTGTTTGAGTAAGTGAGTGAATGAGTGTATACACCGTTGAGCAAAAATTCAAAGGTGTATCATGGCGGTCATATCTGTTCTCAATCCGAAAGGCGGAAGCGGAAAGACGACGCTGACCACCAATCTCGCGCAAGCGCTGCACCTTTGTGGCAACAAAGTGCTGATCGTCGACAGTGACCCGCAAGGCAGCGCGCGCGACTGGCACGCGGCGAGCGAGGCGAACCCCCTTCCCCTCGTGTCTTTGGACCGCGCCAACAACATCAAGACGCTTTCCAGCATGACCGCGAGCTACGATCATATCGTGCTGGACGGAGCCGCGAAGCTCGAAGACATCATCGCGGCCGCCATCAAGGTGAGCGACTTCATTCTCATTCCGGTTCAGCCGTCGCCTTACGACATATGGGCCGCGTCAGACCTGGTGGACTTCATCAAAGCCCGCCAGGAGGTGACGGACGGCAGCCCCAGGGCCGCGTTCGTCATCACCCGCCATATCGAGGGAACTCGGCTTGGCGACGACGTGCGTAACGCGCTCGACGAATACGAGCTGCCGGTATTCCGCACGGCCATCTCCCAGCGACAGGTCTATCCGCAGACAGCCTCGGAAGGGCGCACGGTGCTCGACAGCGACAATGTAAAGGCCCGCGACGAGATCAATGCTCTGGCGGACGAAGTGATCGCCATGATGCCGGACACGAAAGGCGGGGAGAGATAGCATGGCATTGACCGCCAAGCGGCCCAGCAGGGGCGACGAGGCGCGCAAGCGCATCATGCAGGACATCAAGGAAGGGTCGGAGAAGAAGCGCCGCCTGAACGCGGAGATCGAGGATTCCCTCTATCGGCGCATTAAGATCAGGGCGGCGGAGGAAAACCGGACCATATCCGAAATCACCCGCGAGCTATGGGTTGAGTTTTTGGGTGATTGAACATTTACTCAAAGGTGTAAACGCTCAATATCCGTTTCGACCGCGCTTTTCGAACCATGACCGGCAGAAGCCCAAAAATGCTCTGTCGGGATTCTTGGGAGGTTCCTTTTGCCGAGCCGCATAGCTTCGCCATTCATCCGCCAGAACCGCAACGTCCCAAGTTGGCGCGACCTCGCGGGCGCGTTCCAGCGTCTCGGGTGACAGCGGTATGATGTAGGCTCCCGACAGGCTTTCCTGTTTGGGGGGAGGGGCATACTGATCGAGAAATGCCCGCTTGGGGGTTACGGTCAGCACGTCTCCCATCAGCCGGAAAGCATAGTCCGGCATGTGGTCGTGTTCTTCATCGGCCTTGCAGATCGCGCGCACAAGGCGGCGGAACTCTTTCTCCGAGGAAGTCGAACCGCTGCGGGCCTTCAGTTTTTCGAGGCCGCATTTCCATTCCGGCTGCGTGCCGCAATGCTTGCGGGCCAGCTCATATAGACGGCGCTCCAGCGGCTTGCGGAGCTGGAAATAGCGGCGGTTGAGCGTCAGAACGTCGTTCCCGGCGATCGCGTTGAACGTCCAGTCCGAGAGCGTCACTTCGAGATCGAGCATACGGCCATCGCGGGTTTCCCGGACGATCCGGTAGCGGTCGATGAGGCTGAAACCGTCGATCTGTTCAACACCGCCAGTGGTGATATTGGTTTCGATCTGCGTTCCCTGGAGACGTTCGAGCGCAGCCTTCAAGCCCGTATAGCCGGTTCCGGCCGTTGGCCTGTTGGTGGCGACGAGCAGGTCGAAGGCCTTGAAACGAAGGGTCCGGTGGACCTGCTTGCCATCCTTGAGCGCCGCCATGACCTGCGAGATGCAGTAAATCAGTACGTCGCGATCGTGCATCGTCGCCAGACCGATCATGTTCGGCCGGATTTCCACATAGCTTTCGCCATCGGGCGCTTCATAGCGCCGCTTCTTCGTGTCGGGCTTCGTGGAAAGCGTGAAGATCGGGTGCGCCATCGAGGCCATGTCACCCTTAGGCGCGGCATCGAAGATGTCGCAGACGAAAAAGTCTCCCTGCTCATGCCTGAGTGGGAGAAGGGGGGTCCGTTCCGGTTTCGTAGTTTCACCCACCATCAGGACATTCGTAATTTCACACACCTAGGATGGCAAGGCTCTCGTAATATCACCCACCAATTATCGTAACTTCACACACCAGCTTTCGTAATATCACCCACCGGCGGGCGCAAAACAAACCGCTTCCTCGTTTACTCTCAATGGGTTGAAATAGGGGGTGATTCGCGTAACACAGAGTCTAACACCCATTAACACCCACGGCGGGCATTAGGTCGCGCGATGGTTGCGAATGGGAAAACGTCGAAGGCGAGCGTTGGTTTCGCTGATACCCTCCGTCAGACTCGCAACGTCATTTTACATTCAACAGTCGCGCTATCGTCATATCGTTTACGTTCCGCACTCGAATCCGCAGCGCAGCGCCCAGAACGACCGTCGCAGGCGGCCTTCGGCCGCAGGCTATCGAGGGGTGCCGAGGCCGTCCCGAAGCGCTCCGGAACGAACGACAGTACGAGCCGAGAGGCTGGAGCAGGGAAGGGGAGTGCAACCGGGATCGTCAGCGGATCCCGGTGCGATATCGGCCTTCATACGTTGATCGGATGAGACTGACGAAGCGAGATCATCGAGAGGAGGTACATATGGCAATGTTCGACTGGCTGACCGGGCTTTTCTCCGGACCGGGCACACCCGAAGCGCCGCCGCCAATCGAACCGGTCGAGATCAATCCCGCGACCGGCCTGCCGATGACCGCCGGTATCGGAAGCGTGGACGTGGGTGGCAATCCCTATGGCACTGACCTTCACCGTCCGCACGAGGATCATGTCTGGAGCGCTTATGACGACCATGCGCACCATTCGACCCACGATCACTGGAACGATTGGTCAAGTCCGACGGGCGGTCAGGAGTCCTGGCACGACTGGTAACGGCGCAGCCGTTTCGCGCGTCCGAGCCGCCAGCTCAGCCTCGCCATATGCGTGCGCCATGACAGGCGCGGCAGGGGCCGCAGGGATATTGGTTCGGGCGTGATACCGGCGCGCTGGCAGACGGCGCGCATTTCCCGGTTGTGCTTCACCGCCGCGACCCACCCGTTCACTTCGCGCACGACGGCCCGGGTGGCGTCGAGATCGGCCGAAGCGGGTAGTCTGGGATACCAAGCCCAGATACCGAGCTGGTCGGCTTTCCTTAGCGTCAGGGAGAGGTGGAGATCGATATAGTCCTGCGCTGTGCGATGACTGGCATCGAAAGCGAGCCGCATCGAACCCGCGATATTGTCGTATTCGCGCATGAGTTCGGGATCGGGCAGGCCATCGGCCATGCGGCGGTCCAGTTCGCGCAGCCGGTCCCGGCGATCGTCCCACTTGGCCGCCCAATCGGGATCATGGCTTTCGAGCACGCGCTATCCCGCCAACCGACGCGCGACCGCAAGGAAAGTATCAGGGTCGTCTAGCCGAAGTGCGATTTTCCGGACGCTGCGTTCTCTGCCGAACCGTCGAGAGCGCACTGGTTTTTGAATCGTAACCAACACATTGGGATGAGAAAGCAGGGACGCCCGCAGCACATCGAAACCTTTCGGTTCAGGTCCAAACCCGACCTTTTCAACAAGTTCCACCTGTTTCCAGGGAAGCACGAATTGGTATCCTTTGGCGGACCGAACAATCAGATGATCCGCTGTGGCCAAGGTAGGCCGGGCTTTGATGCGGCGCACGATCATCAATACCTGAACAATGGCCAAGGCGGTGAGCCCGCTCAATATCCACGCGGCGGCGGGACTGGCCAAGCTCACTAGAAAATGGACAACCAAGAGCTCGACCGATGCCAGTGCAAGAAATACATAAAGCAACGGCAATTCGGAACCTTCCGAGGTAAAGGCTCGGTCTTCCAGACCTGTTTGGGCAACACTTGGCGATGCCAGTTTCATCGACCCACGCTGACACCGCCGGAGCCTTCGACCCGCGCGTTGGCATCGGTGCCCTGCGTTCCCGACTGCGCCTCGCGCTGCGTGAGGCTGGCGGTGGAGGCGAGGCGCAGATTGACCGACTGGCCGTTGATGCGGCTGTCCCCGAACCACACTCCGCCTGCGCGGGTCCAGGTGAGGCCGCGCGCGTCGGCGACGAAATCGCCCGCGCCCGAATGATAGAAATGGATATTGCCCGAGCCGGTAAGGTCCGTTGTGAAATGGCCCTCGACCACTTGGCTTGCCGCATCATCGAGCATGGCTTTCAGCGTCGCCACCGGTATGGCCTGAAATTCGGCAAGCACGCGGGCGCGCGCTTCGTCGGGATCGGCGAGGCGGTTGGTGCCGAGCCGTTCATCGATCGCCGCGAACACGGCATTGGTGTAGATCGCCGATATGGCCAGCGCCTCCATGTAGCGCAGGTGCAGTTCCTCGTCGTATTTCGGAGGCGGGCGGTTCCTATTGAAGAACGGCGTGTCGAACCTGGGATCGACATGACGGTCATCGGTCGCATGGACTTCCCAGCCCTTGCGCGGAAACAGCGCCAGGAGGACCGGCGCGGCATAGACCATGTGGGCGGCGTCGAGCGGGGTGCGGGCGCGCAGCTCGTCCTGATCGAGCGCGGCGAGGCTGGCGCGGGTTGGAGCGAGAGAGGCGGCGAGTTGAGCGGGCAGGGCCGCGATCGTTTCATCGGCATCGCGGCCGAAGACGGCTCCGGTAATGTCGTAATCATTGAGTTCACGCGCCCGCATGTCCGCCATGAACGCATCGGCCATGAGGCCGAGCGCTGGCATTTCATGGGTCTTGCCGGACTCGAAGCCAAGCGATCGGACGCGCTCCCACAGGTTGGAAAGCGAGGAAGCGGACCCGGCGCTTTCGGAGGCCGAGCCGGACACCGAGGGGCCGCTGTTGCTGCATCCGGCCAGCAGGAACGCGGCGGCGAGTGAAATGGGCAGGGCAGGGCGTGTCATCGGCCTTCCTCCGCGACGAGCTGGCGCAGTTCCTCCGCGTCGGCTTCGAGCGTGTCGCTGGAGCCTTCGAGCTTCGCTTCGAGTTCCCCGAGCCGGGTGCGCAGGCGGGCCAGTTCGGCGGTGCTTTCCGGGTCGCAGGTTTCGCGCCCGCTTCCCAACATCGCATTCCAGTCGCGCTCGAAATCCTGATTGAAGGCGGCGCGATCGGCGCGGACCGCGACGGTATCGCGTTCCACCCTGACATCGACATGCTGTTGATACATCACCGCGAGCCAGGTCAGCACGGCTGCGATGGGCGAGGCGACGAGCGCGCCCGAAGCGAAGCCGCTCAGCGCCATGATGACGGTCCGGTCCTTAATATCGAAGGTTGGCAGGGCGAGCTTTCAGCTCGCTTGTATTTTGTCCACACCCTACGCACGCGTGCTCCCCCAAGTCCGTGGTCGATATGTAGGCTGTTCAGCCCGTCGCTTTCCGGATATATCAGGTAACGCTACGGAAACCTACGCGAATTGCGTGGGCCTTAGCGTAGGCGGGTGCGTATACGGTGTGGACCGGCGAGGGAGGGCGGATTGGCGCGGGTGATGCTGACCGGGCGGGTGACGGAGCCGCAGGCGGACGCGCTGAAAGCGTATGCCGAGAGCGTGGGCCTGCCTCTCTATCAGGCCACCGTGCGCGCGCTGGAGCTGGGCATCGCGGCGCTTGCCGAACCGCAATCCGGCGAGCCGGTTCAGGCGGCACCGGCCAGCCTCGACAGCGAAGCGATCGAGGCTTTGCGCGCATCGATCGAGAGCATGATCGAGCGGCACGACGCGCAGGCCGACATGCTCTCGCAGATCGTCATGCGCGCCGATTTGAACGACCGGCTGACCCAGCGCGCGCTCTACGCGGCGGGAGCGGCCTATGCCGCAGCGCTTGCCGGACCGGGGGAAACGGAGGAGCACCGCGCGGAGATCGCGCGGGACGCGGACCGGATATTCGCGCGGCAGCTCGCCAAGGTTCAGGACCAATAGGGAGATTGTATGCGAACCGATCCTTTCAAAGTTCCGCCGCTTGAGATTCCGGAGATCACCGTTCCGAAACTCAAAGCAAACAACCCGGCCGAATGGGCCTACGAGCGTATCGCCAAGCAGATCGTGCAATTCGAGGAAGACTTGGCGGTGGACGAAGAGATCGGTCTGAGGCTCGTCGCCACGCCGGACACCAGCGTCATGCACATCGCCGATGTCGGCTATTGGGGGCCGGACATGCTGATTTTCTTCGGCGAAAACGAGCACGGCAAACCCATGCAGCTCCTCCAGCACTATACGCAGATGAGCATTCTCCTGACCGCCGTTCCCGCGAAGACCGAGGAGCCGCGCCGCATCGGCTTCCACTTGGTCGAAAAGATCGACGAGGACGAATAGGCGCGATGGCTACCCGCGCCGAACTCCTCTCCCGTGGCCAGGCGAGCAGGAACCGGCAATGGGCGGGGCGGGGTGCCCGCGCTCAGGTGGCGGCGATCCTGTTCCTGGTATGCGCGGGCGTCGGAGCTTTCGCGGGATGGACCACCGCGCCCGAGCTGACCCAGCGCGGCGCTGCGCTCTATGCCAGGGTGCAGTGGAAGGAGTTCGCCGACCCCTTCGCGCGCAATCTCGAAACCGCCGAGGCGAGAAGCCGCGTATCGGTGCGCGACGCGATCCTTGCCGAGGACAGTCCGGCGACCCGCAGCTTCAACTCCCTGCTATGGCGCATGGGGTTCTTCGCCGTGCTGACCGGCCTCGCGATCGGCGTGCCGCTCTATCGCTGGCGGCGGCGCGAATGGCTGAAAGAAGGCGAGCGCG
>NZOF01000102.1 GCA_002695185.1 Erythrobacter sp. | reverse complement strand
GTCGATTACCTATAAGCCCAGCCGCGCCGAAATGGACGCTGTTCGCCGCGATTCCTCGATGTTCACGACGCTGGTGAAGGGGTCGATCTATGATGGGCAAATGTCAGCCAATGACGACATTGCAGCCGAACAGGCATATCACCTGATCGACAATGCAGTCGAAGCCGACTTCGGCGGTCATACCCGAATGTTCGAAAAGGCTGCCAAGCTCGTCGGCCAGATCGCGGCATGAGCGAAACCGCGCCCAACGCCCTCACATGGCCGAAATACGCCGAACTGGGGGACAAGACCTTTGTCCCCCATTGGCTTCTCGAGAGCGTCGATCAGTTGGCAGCACACCATGGCAGCAACTTGCGCGCCATCGATGTCCAGCTTTGGGGCGTAGCCGAGTACAACGACAATCATAACGTGAACCGTGAAGGCCTCACCTGTCTTATCTGGGAGGACCAGGACCGGGCACCCTCCGAAGATGACCTTGATCACATCCCCGCGGTCCGCCGGATGGAACGCAAGGCTTCCAGCCTATGGGACTATGTTCCCGTTGTCCTCGATGACCAGGGAAGCATTCCAGGCGATTTCAAATTCGTGATCTCAAACGAAGAGCTCGAGTTGACCTACGACGACTGGAACGAAACCCATCTGACGGCCCGCGCGACCTTTGGTGAAAACAAATGGCGCTACTTCGAGCAAATCTCGTTCTTCCCCAATATGTCAGAGACCGCACGCGCCACGCTGTGCGTCGACAATGCGCTCGAAGAGATCGATTTTGGCTCCGAATGGGACCACGACAAGATCCCGAAGCCCGAGGCCGTCGAATGGGACGATGACTGCCTCGTCGTGACCTTCGCAGGCGGCTTCTTCGCGGCATACAAAGGGGAGGGCGAATGACCTACGAAGAGGTCATCGCCACGCTCGAGACGGAATTCGACGGCATCGGCGGTGAATACCACGCTCACCACCAGGAAGAGCTGGCCGGCGGCTGGCTCTTCTACATCAGCCACCCCGGCAATCCTTTCGATGAAGGCGACATTCTTACGCCGACGAAATTTGTCTCCCTCAGCGGCCGCGACACCAAATATCGCTCGCTTCGCTCCGGAGAATACAACTTTGGCAGCGGGTGGGTCGCCATCTGGCAAGACATCAAGGAAGCCTACGGCGAATTCATCGACATCCCGGACGATCACGAAATTACCGCGTGGATAGGCCCGAAGGAAAAGGCTGAAGAGGGACGCCGCCGGGTCATGAAGGATCACGACGCCCTCCTCGCAGCGGAAGTTGAAGGCGATCTCGGCGCCATCGAACGTCGTCTGGCCTCGATAGCCGCCTCGCTACCCTATGAAGCGCGGCACGGGATAATCACCCGCTTGACCGCCATTGCAAGGAACACTCTATGACCATCCAGATCACCGACGCCAATGCAGCGGTCCAGAGCTTTGTCGAAGACGGCGAGTACTGCTGTATCGAGGAAGTCGAAGTCGTTGATCATGGCGAAAGCCGCTTCGAAATCAGGGTGAGCATCAGTTCTGCGCCGCGAGACACCAAGGAGCTCCTGATCGTTTCCGAACCGGAATATTTCCAGGATATTACCACGAGCACATCGACCGGCGACAATGCTCCGACAGATTCCTATGTCCGGCTTGCCGGGACCGTGCAGGATCACCCACGAGATGAGCTGAAGGGGATCGTAATCGAACCTGATACCGCTTTAGACCCGGAGGATGCAGAATTTCCGGTCTTCAATCTCGCAGTCGCTGGATCCCTCGATACGCCGGAATACTCCGATGACGAAAGCGACGGATATCTACACGGCAGCTTCTATCTTTCGCCCCATGGTGACAATTGGGCGTTCGAAGAAAGCACCAGCCATCTGCTCCGCGACCTCGATTATTCAATCCCCGAACTGATCAAGCATCCCATCAGCATCCTGAAAAAGATGCGCGAACTGGGACGGACAGGCCCGATCGCGAATGACGAAACGTCATTGCTGGTCCGTGAGGCCTTTGCAGCCTGACCGGCCGCCACTTCCCATAACACCCCAAAAAATCTGCACCCGCACACAGGACAAGGAGCCTGCGATGAAGGCCGCCATCATCAAGACCGCACGCGTCGGTCAATCTATCTATTCCCTCGATACCAAGGGCACCGTCTGGGGCGCCCATTACGATTTCAGAGCCGGTCCTGAGAAGTTCAATTTCTCAGCTGCGGACTTCGATTTGTTCGTTGCCAAAATGAAGAAGCACAACGATCAAAAGCGGGGGCTCTGCCGCCGGCCCTCGACGTCCATCAGAAACTCGATGTGGGGCGCCGTACAAGGAGCCACGCGATACGGCGACGGCATCCAATCGGTAAGCACCGCCGGCCACGGGGGTTTCATCCTCTCCGAAGAACGCAACGCTGCTGTACACTCGGCTTGGCGTGCCAGGAACGGTCAGTACGAGGAAGATGGTCACTGGTCGGTGGTAGCCTTTACCTTCCCGCAGCTGTTCACAGACTGGGAGATCGAACTCGCTTATGCCACACTGCGCAACTGGTACCCGGACGAATTCACCGCAGTAACGGGCGAGGCCCTCACAGAGGAGGATAGCCGCACCTTGAGAGAGCGCGCGGCCACTGAGCGAAACAAAGGGAAGTGGGTCGTCGTCTCTGCCATCAATGATAATGGCATGGTGCGCTGCATCGCCAAGCTCGGCGGCGACCGATCCAGCCGCAACGAACGGGTCTATCTCGTGCCAAAGGACGAATACCACATTCCAGTCGGCGGCTTCGTTATCGACGAGGCCCGGCACAAACTGGCTGCCTAATAGCGCTCAACGATCGGAACGATGGTCCGGCTAATAGCGCTCAACGATCGGAACGATGGTCCGGCACCAGGAAAGCCGGACCATCGCGCCCTTTCGGGTCCCACAAATTATACAAGCCTGAAGCTTCAAACGCGTTCCCGAACAGCATTAATTTTGTGGATGGTTGATCGCTAACAAATATCCATCCTACACTTAGCGTCTCAAAGGAGCACAGAATGAACCTTTCCGACGCAGTCATCGCCGTCCGAGATGAGCTCTCCCCGCTCATTCCTGAAAGCGATCTGGTCATCCCGGGCGGCGCGAGGTCGGCCGCTGCTGCCTACGTTCATATCCAGCTTCCGCTCCTCGACGCAGGCCTACAGGGATACGGTTTCGAGGATTCCGCTCGCACCGACGCTCAAAAAAGCCTTGCCGCTCTCAATGCAGTCGACCGCCGCGAATGGATCCATGCCTCGCACCAGGCGGCCATCAAGGAAACGGAGTGGCACTCTCCGCAGCTATCGCGACTTACCAGCGAATGGCTCAGCCACGCCGGACAAAAGGGCGGAGCACTGGACATGATAATCGAGCATCTGCCGCCGCCCGTTTCCGTCCGGACGCAAAGCTACGACAGTCAGAATTACGGCATCGTACTGAGACGCGGTGACAAGCACTTCCTCGTGCCCATTACGAACCCTCATGAAGGCGAAATGTCGGCTGCGCGTCCAATTGCAGGACTGGGGGCAGGGCTGAGCGGCGAAGCCAATACCCTGGCCGAAGCCCTCGTTGGCGATGACAGACATCTTCGCCGCGGCATCGCCGGCAATTGGCAGTTCCGACCCATGGCACCGACCAAATACGGACCTGTCATGATCATCGGGAATGACTTCCAGATCGCAGCCTCCGATCTTGAAGCCGGCCTTGCCAGCAATGCCGTGGACCGCTTCATCCTCGTCCACGACACGCCGCGCGACCCCCCGGCTCCATCCCTTCGCATCGACCAGAATATCAAGCCCGTCGACCAGATGACGATGCAGATGCTCGCAGTCCAAGGGATCGGTCGCATCTAAATCCGCTGGTGTAAGGACCAATCTAGAATGACAATCAAGCTCAAGCGGCTGGGCACATACGCCTTCACCGCACTGTTTTCCGCTGCCCTCGCCGGATATGGCGCATACTGGCAGGGCTTCTACAGCGGCGCCGATACGGCGCTGTGTGCCGTCGCCGTCTTTGCCGGCGACGATCCTGACGATACGCGCTCATGCGTAACCGCCCGGCAGCCTATCTATGTTTTCAGATCGGCTGAGTGATCCTTCCCTCTGGATCCTTACATGAGCAGCATCGAGAGGATGCTCCGCGAATAGACATTTTCATCCTACAATATGGGAATGTCCAATGAAGATCATCCCTGCTGCAGACGCAGTCAGCGCCCCGTCATCGGTATCGACGAAGTCGGACGCGGTTCGCTCATCACTTCAGTCACGACCGCCGCGGTCATCTTTGTGACCGAAGCGCCTGAAGGACTTCGCGATTCCAAGAAGCTCAGCGAGAAAAAGCGGATCGCATTCGATCTTGCCATTCGCGAGTGCGCCGAGGTCTCCATCGGCGAAGCCACGGTTCAGGAAATCGATCGCATTGGGATCCTTGCCGCAACGCTTCTTGCAATGCGGCGCGCCTGGGAAGGCATTCCTTCAACGCTGCGCCGCCAGAGCCTCGTCATCGTCGACGGCGACAAAGCGCCGCCCATACCCGGAGCCTTGGAGCTATTGCCCAAGGGTGATGATCTCTGCCCGACGATTTCTGCTGCAAGCATCATCGCAAAGGTCTGGCGCGATAACGCAGTAAAGGCGCTTCACGATCTGGAGCCACAGTACAATTGGGGGAAAAACAAGGGATACGGAACCCGCGACCACATCGCGGCTATCGAAGCCCACGGCCCAAGCCTGCACCACCGGCGAAGCTTTGCTCCCATTCGGACCATGCTCAAGGCTCGGCCAGATCTTTAGAAAGCTATTCATTTGACCACCAAAATTTCAGGAACTGACCCCGTCGCATGGCTGCGCGAACACGCCGATCCATTCGAGGTCATCGGCAAAGTCGTGGAGACCGAAGATCAGCAGGTTTTTCACGTCCCCGTCAGATGGGCCAATCCGAACCATTCCGATGCAACCGTCGTAGTCGATCTCACATCGGCCGACTGGTTCGAACTCTGAAACAAACAATCGCTGAACGGGGGAAACATGGGACAGCAGATCACGCACGCCGACACCATTGCGAAGGCGAAGGCAGGCTGCGAGCGCTCCAAGGCAGAGCTGATCAAGCATTACGAGAAGCTCATCGTAAAGCTTGCCGTGAGACATGGATCAAAGCTTGAGCGAGAAGACGCTTGTCAGCTCGGAACGATCGGCCTTCTTGAGGCCCTTGAGCCTTTTGACCTAGACGCTGGCTACCAGTTTGCCACGTTTGCCCGGCACCGCATCGCAGAGCGCATCAGAACTGCCCAGCGCGCCGCGCCGCTCGTCAAAATCACCGGCCGGACCAATCCCGCGCTCCAGGGCTCCCGGATTTGCAAGGCACGCCAGAAGCTGGAAGCGCGCGGTCAGATACCCACGCCAGCCGCCGTAGCAAAATTGGCAGGCATCAAGCTCGAAGACATCGACGATGAGGTCCGCCGATCTCTCACTGCCTCGAATTCGGCCTACACAGCCATCGAGGATGCATTCCAGCTGGCGGATAATCTTCCGCCGCCCGATGCCCACATCGATCGCCAAAAGGGGGTCGCCTTGATCCACAAGGCCGCGGCAACGCTCAATGACCGGGAAAAGCGGATTCTCTTCGCCCGCGTCGCCGCCAATGATGAACCGGCCACTCTTGCCGATCTATCCGCCGAGTTTGGCGTGTCGCGTGAGCGCATCAGGCAAATCGAGGTCGGTCTTTTGAAGAAGCTGTCTCGTCAATTCCAGATCATGGGCGTCGCGAACGTCGACCTCGAACCGCCGAAGAAATATACGCGGAAGGCAGCATGAACCCGCCAACTACCCCAGGCCAAGCAATGCTGTTCATCGCTGACAGCGTTATCAGAATGATTTTATCGCTGGCCCTGTGGGCTGCGCCGTTCGTCATCGGATATTTCCTGCTGCTGGTTCTCCTAAGGGCAAGGCGTCCCACAAGTTCGGGCATTTCCACCTTACCCACTATGCGTGCCTTCTCGGATTTCACCGGGAAACCGCTCATGACGCAGCACGAGATAGTCCTCTATCGTAAGCTCCGCGAGGTCCTCGCGGGGAGCCAATTCGACGTCTTTTCGCAAGTTGCAATGGGCGCCATCATCAAGACGCCCAACGGTCTCAGCTACGGAGACCGTCTGCGCTTCAGAAACAAGTTCGATCGCAAGATCATCGATTTCGTCATCTGTGATTCGAAGTCGAATGTCAGGCTAATCATCGAACTCGATGACCGCTCGCACGATGGAGCAAAAGACGCCAGGCGTGACCGCATTACCGCCAATGCAGGTTTCCCGACACTTCGGCTCCGCAAGGCCCACAAGATCACCCTGGATGAGCTCTCCAGCCAGCTAAAATATCACCTATACCCCGGAATCAACGCCAATATCGCCCAGCGGCTCGCGCTTTCCGACTTCGCATAGCAGCGTGGGTCGCCGCCCCGGCCCAAACGTCCAATCACCTGAATACACAGAACTCAGCGCATTGAGCGAAGCTGTCGGCAGATCGCTGGCCGCTACGCTTCTCGCCGCGTGAAGCCCACCTTTGGGATGACCGGTCCTATCATCCTAAAATGGGGCTGATGCACCTACGCCGATCGAGACCTCCCCATGCCCAATCGAACTGACCAGCCGCCTTCAAAGCGCCGGAGGCTGGTACACGGCTTGATTTGGACTGGTCTGGCCGCCTCATCCGTTGCTGCCGGCCTCGCCATCGGGACAGGATACGCCGTTTACAATGCCGCGTCGAGATTGCCTTCTTTCGAGGACATCAAACGTTCGCCCCGCGGCACGACACTGCGCTTTCTTGCGAACGATGGGACCGTGCTTCATCGCACCGGACCAGCCTACGGCGAATGGCTCTCCTACAAGGCGATCCCCGTCACAATGCGTCAGGCCATTATTGCGGTCGAAGATCACAGGTACCGATCTCATTTCGGGATCGATCCCGTAGCGCTTGCACGTGCCCTACATCTCGCCTTCGCAAACCGCGATACAGACCGCCGCATGCAGGGCGCCTCGACCATCACGCAGCAAGTCGCTCGCACCATATTTCTTTCCAGAAGCTACAACATCAGGCGGAAGATCGACGAAGTGATCGTCGCTCTGGCGATGGAGCGGAAATTCACGAAGAACCAGATCCTCGAGCTCTACCTTAACCGGATCTATTTCGGTGGGGGCGCTTATGGAATCGATGCAGCGTCGCGCCGTTTCTACGGTCACGATGCAACCGAACTTTCCCTGTCCGAAGCGGCTCTTCTCGCTGGGCTGCCCAAGGCCCCGTCCTCCTATGCTCCCACGGCCGACAAAGAGGCAGCATTGGGCCGGGCAGGGGTCGTCCTTGCCCGCATGCGCTCAACAGGACAGGAAACATCGGCTCCTTCCAAGCCAAAAGGCCTCACTTTTGCGAAGGCACACGATCCTCAGCTTCGTACCTCGAGCCGACATTTCGTTGACTGGATCAGTCCGCAAGTCGACCAACTCGCGCCCGGCCTGAGCGGCAACGTCGATGTCTACACCACCCTGTCGCCTACGCTTCAGCAGGCCTCTCTCGATGCGATTGCCGCCCATACTGGGAAGGGACAGCAAGCCGCGCTGGTCTCGCTCGAGGAAGGCGGCGCTATCAAGGCGATGATAGGCGGTCTCGACTACGCCACTTCCACCTATAACAGGGTCACGCAGGCACGCCGCCAGCCAGGGTCATCCTTCAAGCTGTTCGTCTATCTCGCAGCCCTCGAGGCAGGTTACAGGCCCTCCAGCGCCGTTTATGATGGTCCGATCAATATCCGCGGATGGACGCCTCATAACAGCTCCGGCCGATACTCCGGGGTTATCCCTCTTCGAACCGCCTTCGCGTGGTCCCTGAACACCGTTGCAGCGCGGCTCGGCCAGGACGTGGGGACCGCGAAGATCGCAAATATCGCCCATCGCCTCGGGATCTCAACGCCGGTGCAACGATCTCCAAGCATGGTGCTCGGTACCGCGGATGTCCGCCTTCTCGACATGGCCCGAGCTTATGCGACGGTCGCATCGCTGGGCCGGTCCGTTGTGCCATTCGGAATTTCACGCATCGAGATGAATGGGCAGACCGTCTATGAGCGTCTCGATTACGAGCCTCAGCAGATTGTCTCGGCCAATAATGCGGCGGACATGGTCCGCCTTATGTCCGGCACCGTTGATTATGGCACCGGCCAGGCCTCCAACTTCGGTCGCTCTGCGGCTGGAAAAACCGGAACGACCAATTCCGGCAAGGACGGCTGGTTCATCGGGTTCTCAGGCGGCATTGTCACCGGCGTCTGGATGGGCCGCGATGATGCAAGGCCCATCCCTGGAATGCAGGGCGGGCGAGGTCCCGCGCGCAGCTTTGCAGACTACATGAAGGTTGCGACCAAGGATCGACCTGACGTCATCACCCTGTCTCCCTTGCCTGCGTCAACCGGGCCATCTCGGCCAGCGTACGGCCGTGACACTCCAACGACGATCACGACGCAGAAATCCGAACGTCCTGCAGAAAGCAGCCCATTGCCTGAAGCGGCAATATCTACCCCGCAAGCAACCCAGCCTGTCGTCGACCGCGCACCCGGACGAAGCCGCGCAATCAGGCCCACTGATTGATCGGCCCAACTTTTGCCGATCAGATCCTTCATCCTACAAATATCCGAGCTAGCAACTCACTGTTCTCCCACACCAACTGCATGAGGAATACCAATGGCAGAAGCCGAAACCACCGATGACCGCCTGCGCCTTCTCATTGAGCGCGTTGAACGCCTCGAAGAAGAAAAGAAGGGAATCGCCGACGATATCCGTGACGTTTACGCCGAGGCTAAGGCCGTGGGGTACTCGGTTTCCACGATGAAGCAGGTAATCCGCCTTCGTAAAATGAATGCCGACGATCGCCGCGAAATGGAAATGATCCTTGAGACTTACAAGGCAGCACTCGGCATCGGCTGAGGTTCCATCCTAACAAGGGCCGCTTCGGCGGCCCTTTTCAATTCGGTAGAAACGCAACATGATCTTCGATTCCAGCCAAAACGCGCTCGGCACATCAAATTTCGCGCTACCGCAGGGGGTGGGGCCGGCCGATCCCGCCTATTCGTCATGGGACGATTATTCGATCGCCGATTCCCTCTTCCGCTGCTCCGCAGGATACAGGATCTTCGGGACCAAAGGCGATGCACT
>NZOF01000101.1 GCA_002695185.1 Erythrobacter sp. | reverse complement strand
GACCAAGGCGATTATGCCCTAGACTGGAGCGCCGCGCAATGCGGGTTTCCAGCGTGAACAGCCTTTGTCATCAACAGGGGAGCCGGCCGACATCGGGCCGATGGTGCGGGTGGTCGGAATCGAACCGACACTCCTTTCGGAACCGGATTTTGAGAGACCGGATATCCCCTATCCTTTGTGCCGCCGGGGGTATCCGTTTTCCCGATAACCGACTGCCAGCACTAGCTTTTTTCGGTTCTCGAAACACACATACCTAACCGGCTGTACGCTACGGTTGGCTTTCTAGGTGCACCTATTCTGCACCTGAAATCCGACCTCAACGGAGGTTAGGAATGCCCAAAATCAAACTCACAAAGACCGCTGTCGACGCCGCAACCCCGCAGGAGCGCGATTACGAACTCCGGGATACGACGATACCCGGCTTCCTTGTCAAGGTCACCCCGGCCGGTCGGAAGATTTTCATGGTGGCCTATGTCGCCCACAACGGGCAGCGGCGTAAGCCGGCGATCGGCCGGTACGGCGAGATCACGGTCGAGCAGGCGCGCAACATCGCGCAGGACTGGCTGGCCGAGGTGCGCCGGGGTGTCGACCCGAGCGCCGAGCGCGCGGTTGCCCGGCAGGCCCTTACCGTGAAGGAATTATTCGACCGCTTCATCACCGACTATTCGGAGAGCCGCAACAAGCCAGCGACGGTCGAGTCGAACCGCGGCTACGGCAAGCGCTACATCATCCCGATCCTAGGCCAGCTTAAGGTCCCGGATGTGGCGCGAGCGGACATCGCGCACATGATGAAGAAGATGGCGAAGAGCCCGACCAACGCCAATCGCGTTCTGGCGGCCGTGCGGAAGATGTTCAACATGGCAGAGGTATGGGGCTTGCGTCCCGACGGCTCCAATCCGTGCCGGCACGTCCCGAAATACCCCGAGCGCGGCAAGACCCGCCTCATCACCGACGCCGAGCTGCGCAAGCTGTTCGAGTATCTGGACCGCGCCGAGGCAGAGGGCCTCGAGCACCCCTTCATCCTTCTCGCCATCCGGCTCCAGTTCGAATTCGCGGCGCGCATGTCCGAAATCCTCAATCTCGAATGGGCATGGATCGATTTCGACAATCACCGGGTTGTCTGGCCCGACAGCAAGACCGGCAGCATGTCCAAGCCGATGAGCGCCGAGGCGCTCCGACTCTTCGAAACCGCGCCCCGGTTGGAAGAGTCGGCGTTTGTCTGCCCGTCGGTCTTCGACCCCAACCTGCCGATGTCGAAGCACACCTACTATCAAGGCTGGCGCCGCATCCTGCAGCGCGCCGGGCTGCCGCATATCGGCACCCATGGCATTCGCCATCGCTCCGCCACGGACATCGCCAATTCCGGCGTCCCGGTGAAAGTCGGGATGGCGCTGACCGCGCATAAGACCGTCACCATGTTCATGAAGTACGTCCACACCGAAGATGACCCGGTACGGGCAGCGGCCGAGACGGTGGCTCAGCGGCGCCTGTCGGTGGTGGGTGGAAGGCCGGTGCCGGCTCCGGCACCAATTGTCGTGCCGCCCGAGCCGCCGACTATCGCACCCGCGACCCACATCGAACCCGCGCCGACCGGGCCGGACGGCAAGCCGCTTGGCTTCGAAGACGGACCCTATACCTCGCGCACGCGCGTCGGAAACTACCGGCCGTACCGTCACCGCAGTGGCGAGAATCGCGGCATTCCTCCGGGCACCAAGCGCGCCGAAGCGAAGGAGGCGACCCATGGCTGAAAGGGCGCAGCCTCAACGCCGCTGGCCGACGCCTGATATTCTCAGGCGCGCGAAGTTCGTCGACCACGCTGGGCCGATCCGGTTTGTCGATACCGAGGCCGCCGCCCGCTACTTGGCGCTCGAGGCTCACACCCTCGAATGTTATCGCTCGCTGGGTGGCGGCCCCGCGTACCACAAGTTCGGGAAATGGGTGCGCTACGCGGTCGATGATCTCGACGCGTGGGCCGAGAGCTGCCGGCGCGCGACAACGGCCTCGCCCTCCGCCCCACGCATTCGCAGCATTGACCGTACATAGGTTAGAGCCTATATGGAATGGGAGGTCGAATTCCACCCAGCCTTCGAGGTCGAGGTCCTGACCTTTGAGCGTGACGTTCGCGTCGCATTGGTTGCTGTCGCCAAGTTGTTGTCCGACTACGGCCCGCAGCTTGGTCGGCCTCATGCCGACACGCTCAAGGGGTCGCGATACGCCAACATGAAGGAGCTGCGGTTCGAGGGCGGCGATGGCGAATGGCGCGCGGCCTTCGCCTTCGATCCCGAGAGAAAGGCCATCGTCCTTGTGGCGGGTGACAAGTCTGGCGGTAGCCAGAAGCGCTTCTACAAGAACCTGATCGCGAAGGCGGATTTACGGTTTTCCGAGCATCTGGAAAGCCTGAAATCCGCAAAGAAGGGCAAATGAGATGGGCCGTAGCCTGAAGGACATCATCGCTGCGCTGCCACCTGATGAGCAAGAAGCAGTCGAGGCTCGCTATCACGAGCTGAAGCAGGAGGTGGAAGGCCTTCGTGAGCTTCGGCAGATCGCGGGCAAGGCGCAGGCCGACATTGCATCGGCTCTCAATATCAAGCAGCCCTCCGTATCCCAGATCGAACGGCAAACTGACATGTACCTCTCTACGCTTCGCAGCTACGTCGAAGCCATTGGAGGGAAGCTCGAACTGACAGTGAAGCTGCCTGCTAAGCCGCCGGTAAGGATCGATCATCTGGGTGACCTTTCACAGTCGGCCCCCAAGGCGTCTGGCCGGCGCGCCGGCGCCCGAGGGAGGGTCGCTTGACGCCTCAGACGATCGCAAGGCTTTTGGCTTCGATGAACGCGGGCCGCCTCTTGGTGGTCTGCGGTGCTGGGCTTTCCATGGCGCCCCCCAGCAGCCTGCCGTCAGCTCGGACCGTCGCCGAAAACTGCTATGACAAATACCGACTCGAATCTGACCCGACCTGCGACCTCGCACTTCGGGACAATCTGGAGGCCCTCGCCGAGCACTTTGCAGGCCTCAACACCTTGCAATCGGTCTTCATCGAACATCTTGTGCCCTGGCCTGATTTTGTGCGCCCTTCGAATACAGGTCATGCCGCGATCGCGGACTTTCTCATTACCCGCGCCGCCGTTGCCGGCATATCGAGCAACTACGACACGCTGATCGAGCGACGCGCTTGGGACTATGGCGCGGACTTCCGCGGCTCGCTCGACGGGGATGAAGCCACCGCCGACTCGGTCCGTCAGGCACCTTTGTTGAAATTCCATGGCTGCTCCCACCGTGATCGGCATGCCACGGTCTGGGCGCCTTCGCAGCTCAACGATCCGACCATTTCGGGTCGCATTGCGCGAAGCAAAATTTGGATGGCTGCCAACCTTCGGCAGAAGGATTTGCTCGTCGTCGGCTTCTGGTCGGACTGGGAATATCTCAACGCCGTGATCGGCGAAGCGCTGATCGATGTGCAGCCGCTGTCCGTGACTGTCATCGACCTCTCGCCAACAAATGCGCTGGAGCAGAAAGCTCCGCAACTCTGGGAAATCGCGCACGCACAAAACGTCACATTCGAACATGTGCAGGAGTCGGGGGCGGCGGCACTCGACGAGCTCCGCCGAGCCTTCTCATCGAATTACCTTCGTCAGGTCCTTAACGCCGGACGGGCCGCTTTTGAGCAAGCTACCGGCGCCCAATGCGACCCGGCTTGGCTAGACATCGGAAATTTCGATAGTGAGGCCCTTTATGGGCTGAGGCGAGATGCCGAAGGCGTCTCGGCGACACAGCCGGCTAAGCTCTTGCGTCCAGCAAATCCAGAGGCCCTGGGCTTCTTCCACTTGCTCCTCCGCCAGGCCGGCGCCGTTCAACGTGCCGATGGTTATGATCTGAACGGGCGGAGCGTGCGAGTCCTCAACGGGGCCCAATCCATCCTCGGCACGCTACGTGGAAAGTTCGTCGAGCCGCCTGCCGCGACGCATTCCGACATTGTTGTCGCGGTAGGAGCGACCGACCTGGGCGTGCCCGACAATGTCGTGCGCAGCGGGCGCATCGGTGACGTCATTCGTCCAGACCCAGCGGGTGAATGGTACGACCTTCCTGGGGCAAGAGCTGCGTTGGGCATCTGATGGACATCTTCACCCAAGCCGAAATCCTCCTTCGCGACGCACAGTATGAAACCTGGACGTGGACTGGCTCGGCCAGGCCGGTGACCTGTTTCGAAAGCGCCGCGCTGATGGGGTTCGTCCACGTCTTCGACAGCGCCGACGCTCTCCTCGGCACTTGGAAGGAGAAGCAGGAAATCGCGCTCGCTCGGCACGCCACTTCATTGCGCGGGGCCGGAGCAAAGGCATGGAACGTCTATTCGGTCTTCCTGACCCCGGAACATGATGCACGCCGAGGGCGCGAGATCGAGCGCATCGAAGAAGATTTCTCTTTGACCCGGAAGATTGCGAGGGCGTCCATCACCACACCTGATGACGTTGAGAAGGCGCTGCTACCGCTGCTGTCGATTCGCTCCAAGCCGCTGCTCGGCGCTTCCAACTTCGAAACGAGATTGCGGACCAGGCTGAAGGACATCCCTCCGGATGCCGTTACCGCGTTTCTCAGCGAGACCACCCCGGCCGAAGTCGCTCGCATCTTGGGAGCGACGTCGTGAGGCTCGATTTCATTGAAGTATGCGGCTTTCGTGGCTTCAGGGATCTCGTTCGGATCAATTTTGGACGGGGCTTCACCGTCATCACCGGCCGCAATGGTGTAGGCAAGAGCACGCTGTGTGATGCGGTCGAGTTCGCAATCACAGGCTCCATCGATAAGTACGCTGTCGAGAAGGCCGCCAAGGAGAGCCTCAGCGATTACCTTTGGTGGCGCGGCGAAGGCGTCCCCAAAGCCCACTATGTGACAGCCTCTTTCGTCGACGATAGCGGGAATCCATTCACTATCACGCGAACGCGGGAACGCGGTTCCGATCGTTCACCGGAAGAAATCCGCGCTGCGCTTTGCCGCGGAGCTGCACCGGAAGACGCGTTGCGACAGCTGACCAGAACGTCGATCATCCGCGACGAATGGATCGCCGCACTCAGCCTGGACCTAACCGAAACGGAGCGATTCGATCTCGTGCGCTCGGCGCTTGGTGCATTGGAAGGATCGGAAGCCGGAAGCAGGGCAAAGGAGGTCGTGACCGCCGCCGAAGCCGCGCACGCGAAGGATGAGGCTGCTTATGAGGCCGCCCGCTCGAGACTGGCGGACAGGCTGACCCAGCAATCTGAGACCCAAGCCGCGCTCAGCCGATCAGGGGATGTATCCGGCGCGCTTCAGGTCATCGCAGCCGCCGCGCCAGACGCGCCCACTGAGTTGACATCGCGTCTGGCTGCAGGTCGACGCGCGCTGGCAAGTGGACGAGCCAGGTTGGGGCGCATGGGCGAAGCGCTTCAACTCGGTCGAGAGGTCGCGGCGGCGCAGGCCGCCTACAACGCTCCGCAGGCCGTGGCGAACCGCGAGGCAGCATCGGCAGCCCACGAGGCTGCGCAGCGTGAGCATGAAGCCGCACAGCAAGTCGTTGCAGAAGCTGAGCAACGTCTATTGCGGGAAGAAGAGATGGACGCGATGGCAGCATCGCTGAGCCTCCTCGTCGAACATGGCGAGCGTCTGGGGCTGAACGACGATCACTGCCCGCTGTGCGCAGCCCATCGGACATCCGATGAGTTCGCCGCCGGTCTGGCTGCGGCCCGGCGACGGATTACATCACTGGCTTCGGGCGTTCAGGCCGCTCGCGATGCTCTCGTCTCCGCCAAACAGGACGCGCGGCAACGCACCCTTACGTCGCAGGCGGCCGCCGCCGCGGTCCAAACCCATGCGGAGGAGTTGCGGCGCCTGCGTGACCAGGAGGCGGCGCATGTCGCCTTCTACAATCAGTGGGGGCTTGACCACCGCTTTATCCAGGATCCTGACGGGCTGGAGCAGGCTATTTCTCCAGAACGAGACCGACTGATTGATCTCCAGCGTGCTCTACTCGTGCTGGAGGCCTCGCAAGCCGTCTCGCGAATGTCGTCCATCGAAAGCAATATCTCAGCGCTGCGAGCTGAAATCGAGAAACTGGCGCAGGCAGTCAGCCAGTCACAGAATGCCGTCACAGCAGCCCGCGAAATCGAGCGCTCTGTCAGACGCGTGAGCGCGGAAATCATCGACGAGCGCCTCGCTCAGATCAGTCCTCTGCTCAACGAGCTCTATCAGCGCCTGCGACCGCACGCCGACTGGCGGACAATCGACTACAGCATCCGCGGCGACGTTCGGCGTTTCCTAAGCCTCAAGGTAGGCGACGGGCTGAACCCGCAATTTGTCTTTAGCAGCGGTCAGCGCCGTGCCGCCGGTCTCGCCTTCCTTCTCTCGGTCCATCTTGCGCGGGCGTGGACACCGCTCAGGTCCCTTCTGCTCGACGACCCCGTTCAGCACATCGACGATTTCAGGGCCCTTCACTTGGTCGAAGTGCTCGCCGCTCTGCGTCTGGATGGGCGCCAGATAATATGCGCTGTCGAAGATCCCGCGCTGGCCGATCTCTTGTGCCGGCGCTTGGTGAGTACTTCGACGGAGGGGGGCCGGCGTCTCGACATCGACCTTGGACCGCTTGGCGCCACAAGCGTCGTCATCGACCAGGACATTAATCCGATGCCAGTCGGCGTTTTGCGTGGTGTCGCCACTGCATGACAGCTGAAAGCGCGCAAATTGACCTCAGTTATAACGGCCCAGGTACATCATCGTGATGCCGTAGGTATCGATCAGGGCGTGCGCCATGATCAACGCCCAGAGGTTCCGCTCGCTGCGGAACCAGGCCCATGCGAAGACAAGGCCCATGACGCCGGTAAAGAGGATACCGAGCCATCCCTGAATAAAGTGCGCGACGCCGAAGAACGCCCCGCCCGCCAGAACCGCGCCGCGTCGCGCAGCGGCACCTTCGCCGAAAATTGCGGTCACCTGATGCAGGAAGAAGCCCCGGAATAGCACCTCTTCGCCGATCGCCGCGCTCGTTAGCGCGTAAGCGAGCAGTTGCAGTGCCGCTCTCTCGTTACCGACGAGTGCGCCGTAGCCGCTGTAGTCGACATGTGTCCCTAGTAGCCATTCGAGGAGCGGCTGACCGACTTCTCCGAACAGGATTCCTGTCGCCGTGACGACGCTTGTCCAGAACAACGTCGATCGCCAACCGCGGCGCCGCAGGCCGACCGGTGCCAGCCTTCCCGCCTCCACGAAGGTCCACAACAGCGCCAGACCGGCTAACAGCAACACGCGGAGCGGGATGGCGACTGGCGCAAAGAGCAACGCAACCATCGTCGCCAGCGCCAGACACCGCACGAGTGTCCGTCGAAACAGCGGCAGGCCGTCCATCCGCAGCGCGCCGTCACTTGGCAGTGAGTCTCGGCCGAGTTCGACGCGACTGCCGCCAGACGAAGCGTGGACCGATCCCCCGGCTTCGAAGAGAGAACGGCACCTTGTCATGTGAACTACCTTCCCGATGACGCCCGCCCGCCGACGTGGCAGCGTTTCCGCTGAAACATCGGTGACATGGCCGCACGCGAGAACACTATGAAGGTTGCGCGAACCTTGCGATCACCACCTAGGAGAGGGCTGCTGAATCGTCAGCGGCTAGCGGCGGGGCGGGAGAGAGACGGTGTTCCCCACAACGTCAATCGCCACCTTTCCACGGAGCGCGTAGGCGCTCCTGCCCTCCAATAGTTCGTGCGCCTCTCCGACGCGAGCCAGCGGCAGAACTGCACCTACGACGGGCCTAACGAGGCCGCGCTCCGCCAGGTCGGTGAGCAGATCAAGCTTCCCTCGATTCTGACGTGTGAAAACGAAGTGATATGCGGCGTTTTTGCCCCATGCCTCGATAAGGTTCTGCGGCTGTGGAATGTCAACGATGCTGACGACCCGCCCCATGTCCGCGAGCGCCAACGGACTCCGCGTCAGCGTATCGCCGCCGATTGTATCGAACACGACGTCGACGCCGCGACCGCCCGTCAGCCGCGTTGCGGCATCGACATAATCCACCATGCTATGGTCGATCGCTTCGTCGGCGCCGAGCGACCGCACAAACGCATGGTCTGCGGCACGCGCGGTGGTCAGCACGCGGGCGCCGATCGCCTTGGCAACCTGGATCGCGATCGTTCCCACGCCGCCGGCACCGCCGTGGATGAGAACGGTTTCCCCGACAGCAAGGCGCGCACGGGTCACGAACGCTTCCACAACGGTACCCCCGACCAGCGTCAGGCTGGCCGCCTCGACGTGATCCAGGTTCGACGGCTTGCGGGCCACCAGGTTGACGTCGACGACGTGCCGTTCGGCATAGGAGCCAGGACCGCCGAAGATACGAGGTGTATAGTAGACCTCATCGCCTTCCGCGAATTCCGTCACGTCTGCCCCCGCTTCCTCGACGACGCCGGAAACGTCGTGGCCGATGATCGATGGCAAGGGCACCAGATCGGCATAGTCACCGCGACGGATCTGGTAGTCGAGCGGATTGACCGCCGTGGCATGAACCCTGACGCGTAGCTGCCGGGCGCCGACTGGCGGCACGGGAACGTCGAGCAGTTCGAATGCGTCGGCCCCGCCGAAGCGGCTAAGAACAACCGCCTTCATGGTTTCAACCATTGGATAGCTCCTATGAAGTGAATTCGGGATCAAAAAAGCGCGCACCTGTATGAATGTCACACTATCGCAACAGGAAGGCCGGTAAGCCGCCTTGCTTCCATGTCCTCGTGTGCGGCGGCGATCCTGTCGAACGTATATTGGGCCACCTGGAGATCACTGAAAAGGCCGTCACGGATCGCACCCCAGAGCTGCGCCGTGGCAACCGCAACCGTTTCGCCTCGAACATACTGCGGCGTACCGCCGCCCCGGAGTTGGACGGCGCGGGAGCGGAGCTGATCGGCCGCTGGAGGCGCCTGTCCCGACGCGGCGCCGATCGTGGCGATCACGCCGCCATCCCGCACAGAAGCGACCGCCAATGGAAAGGTCGCACGTCCGACGAAGTCGTAGACCACGTCGACGCCTGCGGGTGCGATGGCGCGGACCCTGTCGGAAAGCGCCGGATCGTCGGCGACGAAGGCATGGTCGGCCCCGGCCGCGACCGACGTCAGTTTGCCGGCTGATCCTGCCACACCGATCACCGTTGCTCCAAGCGACCGCGCCCAGCGCGACAGGATCGATCCGACGCTACCTGACGCCCCGAGCACGAGGGCGACTTCACCCGCCTTCAGCGGGTGCAGCGCATACAATCCCATCCAGGCCGTCAGTCCCTTCGCAAGGAAGGTTGCCGCCACCTCGTAGGAAATGTCGTCCGGCAGGCGAACCAGCGCCTCGGAGGGGACGAGGGAGGCGGTGGCGTATGCGCCCTCGACGAAGAAATAGGCGACACGGTCTCCCGGTACGAAGCCCGTCACTCCCGAGCCCACGGCGTCGACCACGCCCGCCGCTTCGAAGCCCGGCGTGGCGGGAAGGCGCATCGGGTACAAGCCCTTGCGAACCATGACATCGACATAGTTGATGCCGATCGCTGTTTGCACCAGCCGTACCTTTCCGGCGCCAGGCAATCCGACCTCCGTCTCCACCACGCTGAGGGCGTCTGGCGTACCAGTCGTGCGCATCTCGATTTTCCTGGCCATGCTCGTCTCCTCCGGATTTGATTGCATCATGCGACGGCGACCGGCCGCATCGTGCCGGCGTGCGGGAACCTGCCGTGGCGATAAGCGGCGTAATATCCCGCCAGCTCTTCGCGGGAGCCGGCGATGAACGGCCCCTGCGCCACGACGTCTATGTTCTGGGGCTGTCCGGCGTACACCAGTACCCGGGCTCCTTTCGCGCCCGCTCGTAGTGTGAGCGTGCTGGAACCGCCGTCGGCGGAACCGCTCCAGCCGACCATGTTCTCCGACAGCTGTTCGTCACCGATGCCGGCCGCCACCTCACCATCGATCACCACCGCGAAGGTGTTGTAGGCAGCGGGCAGTTCCGGGGCGAAGGTAGCAGCCGGCTCCAGCCGGATGTCCGCCAGCGTAACGGGCACCGCATTCTTCGTCGGCGCCGCCGCATCACCCAGCCGGCCGCTGTAGACCGTCGCCTCGACGCCCGGTTCGACATGGACCGGCATCGCTCCGCGCTGCAGGATCTGCACCCGCGGCGGCATGTTGCGCTGTGCCTCAGGCAGGACCAGCCATAGCTGGAACAGCCGCATACCGGTCGACACCATCGCATCTTCCGAGTGGACGATGCCGCTGCCCGCCGTCATCCATTCGACGTCGCCTTCCGCCAGTCGGCCGCCGGAATCCTCCATCGTGCCGTTCAGCATGAAGGTTACAGTTTCCAGCCCGGCATGGGGATGCGCCTCGCCGAAACGGCCTTCCAGCGTGATGTGGTCGTCCGCCATCAGGAAGAACGGGTCGGTGGCGTGGAAATTTCCCGGTGCCACCACCAGCGCCGCCTTGTGACGCTCGCCATCGAAGCCGGGTCCGAGCGGCGGTATTGTGGTGATGCGATCAATCGATCTGTGAAGCATTGTCCATTCCTCCGGGTCTTGGACCCGACAATCGCCGGTACAGTCATCCTGCCGGTCCGTGCCTCATGATCTCGGAAACTACTCGCCACCCATCAAGACGGGGATTGGAGAACCCGGTGTTGCTGGACGCGCAACCCGAACAGGGAAGAAGTTTCGTCATCGATCCTTTACTGAGGAGCAATACCGGAACACTTGGCTGTTGCGGCAGGAGCAAAGCCATGACGTCGCTGCGTGCATTCTTCGACGACGAAGCCCACGACTTTCCGGCGCACGAGCGCCCAGCGGCCGTCGGTTCCCCCGCATCCCCATCGCACAGGGCGGGGACCCGATTGGCCCACTTGGCGGTGGGCGTCCTGGTCGGAACGACGGCTGGCCTCGGCGCGGCGCTTGTGAGCGCCGATCTGGTGCAGGTGCGACAGGCGCTGGGCTTGAGCCCGACCCAGGCGGCATGGCTGTCGACCAGCTATGTCGCCGCTGCTGTCCCGGCAAACCTGCTGCTGATCAAGGTTCGGCAGCAATATGGCCTGCGGCGTTTCGCGCTGGTGGCCCTCTGCCTCTGCGTCGCTGCGGCACTCGCGCAGGCTTGGGTGACAGACATCGCGGCGATGTTGCTGCTGCGTGCGATCGCCGGCTTCGTTTCCGTGACGCTGATCCCTCTGTGCCTGTTCCACACGTTCCAGGCGTTTCCGACAAAATGGCGCCTTCGCGGGCTGGTTCTGGGGATCGGCATAACGCAATGCGCCGTGCCGCTGGCGCGGCTCCTGTCGCCTTCGCTGCTCGACGTCGGCGGATGGCGTTCACTGTTTCTGCTCGAAGCCGGTTTTGCGCTGCTGTCCCTCGCCGCAGTCGGCGTGCTGCGCCTTCCTCCCGCCGAGCGAGCGCGCGTGTTCGAGCCGCTGGATCTCTTGACGTTCTTCCTCCTGGGCGGCGCTCTGGCCGCGATCGCCGCCGCGTTGGGCCTGGGGCGTTTTGAGGGGTGGCTGCACACCCAATGGATCGTCGTTACGCTGCTTGCCGCTCCGCCCGCGCTGCTGGCGGCCGGCGTCATCGAGCTGCGCCGCGCGACACCGCTGATCGACCTGCGCTGGCTGTCCCACGAAGACGTCTGGCGCTTCGCTGCGGCGGTGTTCCTGATCCGGCTGGTGCTAGCCGAACAGGAGATGGCGCTGGGCGCGGTGCGCGGGCTCGGCGCACGCCCACACGAACTTCAATCGCTGGCGGCTGTGATGCTCGCAAGCGCAATCATCGGCGTTCTCGCCAGCATGATATGCGTAAACGTCGAGAAGATCGCACGACCGATGATGCTGGCCATCGGGATCGTTGCCGTCGGAGCGTTGATCGACAGCGCCGCGACGGAACCGCGTCATCTGGCGCACCTCTACGCGTCTCAAGCCGCGATCGCGTTCGCGGGGACCTTCTTCCTCGGGCCCGCGCTCCTGCTCGGCATCACGAGCGCCTTGCGGCAGGGCAGCGGCGCGCTCATCAGCTTCATCGTCCTGTTTGGGGTTGTCAATGCGTTGGGGGCGCTTGCCGGCCCGGCGCTGCTCGGCAGCTATATGGATTGGCGGCTTGCGGCGGGCGCGGCCGAACAGGCGGCTCGATACGACACGATGCGGCTTGCAGCGGTGCTCGGCCTTGCCACGACCCTGTATCTGGCGCTGCTCCTCTTGTTGCGCGTACGGCGACGCCTTGCCGAGCTACGTTTCGGAGTGGTCGCGTGTGCTGCAAGCAACGAAGAAGCGCCTGCCGCCGGTTCTAGATGGACACAGCCGCGTGTCGTTCCGGCGATCGGAGTGATCATGGCGGCGCTGGCGATCGGGGGCGTCTTGCTGATTCTGGCTGCATTCGGACGGATTTGACGCGTACATCAGATTTCCCGGCCGAGCGAATAACGTGATGAGCCGATCACGGCTACTTTGGTACGAAGACCGCGCATGCGGCAGTTATGACCGCATGAGCATTCGCCTGCATCTTGCACGGTACCCGGCTGCCATTGGGACGTAGGACGCATTGATGGAGGAGACGGTTCAAGGCTGTCATGGCTGGACCCGGAACGCCGAGCCCCCATCGTTGATGCGATCCCGACTGATCAGGCAACCAGCTGCATCGGGCTTTCCACCAGTTCGCGGAAGGCGGCCATGAACTGCGCGCCGGTGGCGCCATCAATCGCGCGATGATCGAAACTGGCCGTCGCCGCCATGATTGTGGCAAGTGCCAGCTGGCCATCGACTTTCCACGGCTGTTCGATGCCCGCCGCTACGCCCAGAATGAGCGCCTGAGGCGGGTTGATCACCGGAAACATCTCGTCGACGCCGAACATGCCCAGATTGGAAAGGGAGGCAGTTCCGCCCTGATAATCTTCGGGCGACAGCTTGCCATCTCTCGCCTTGAGCGCAAGGGCCTTGCTTGTCTGCGCGATACCCGACGGTGACAGCGCGCCGGCATCGCGAATAACTGGAGTCACCAGGCCTCCTTCAACCGCCACGGCCATCGCGATATCCTGCCGGCTGAAGCGATGCAGCACGTCGCCCCCGTACTGCACATTGACGTCTGGAACCAGCGCCATCGCGGTTGCCATCGCCTTGATCAGCATATCATTGACCGACAACTTGATCCCCCGCGGCGCCAAGCCATCGTTCAACGAGATGCGAAGCTGCAGCAGCGGATCCAAATTGCAGCGCACCGTCAGGTAAAAATGCGGCACATGGCTTTTCGACTCTGTCAAACGACGAGCAATCGTCTTGCGCATTGTCGTGAGTTTCACGGTTTCGACCGGCACCCCGCCAGGCGGATCATAGATCGGCGCAGACGACATGGGAACCGCAGCCGGCGCTATGGCCTGCTGGGCCGACGCGAGCAGCGAAGGAATTCCAAGGTCTGCCTTTACGATCCGACCTCGCGGGCCACTACCAGCCAAGCCTTGTAACGATATGCCGCGCATTCCTGCGATCCTGCGCGCAAGCGGCGATGCGTTGACCATGCTGTTGTCGGTTTGCGCAAGGGGCTCAGCCGGCGTCGCTGATTCGTGTACCGCTGCTGGCGCAACAGCAGGCTCGGGGACAGGTGAACCGGGCGCTTGAGGCGGGGGCGTTGCCTTGGCCTCGCCTTCCATCAGGTTGGGCGCCTGCTCGCCAGCGACCACGACCGTGGCTATGACGGTGCCGACGGGAACGTCCTGGCTTCCTTCAGCAACAGCGATCGACACGATAACTCCTTCGTCGGCGGCCTCATATTCCATGGTCGCCTTGTCGGTCTCTATCTCCGCAATCGTGTCGCCCGGACTGATAGCATCTCCGATGCGGACCAACCAGCGAGCGAGAGTGCCCTTTTCCATCGTCGGCGAGAGCGCCGGCATCGTCAGTTCGACAGGCATGTTATTCCCCGAGAAAGAGTTCGGCGGCCGCCTCGATTATCGCGTCGCTGTCCAGCCGATACGTCCGATAAAGGTCGGGCAGGTCACCGGTCTGGCCAAAACTGTCGACGCCGAGCGGACTGACGCGCATGCCCTTGACGCTGCCTAGCCAGGAGAGCGCGCCGGGCGATCCGTCGATCACTGTTACCAGGCCTGCGCCCGGCGACAGGGCGGAGAGGAGTGTCTCGACGTGGCTGGGCGCCGCGCTGGCGCCCTTCCATCGTGCGGCACGACCAGCGGACCATCCGCGATGAAGCAGGTCGGGCGATGTCACACTGAGCAGTCCGAGCCCTGGCATATCCTCGGACAGGCTTTCCCAGGCCATGAGCGCCTCTGGGGCAATAGCACCGACAAAGACGATGGCCGCTTCCGCGCCGGGATCCGGGCGACGCAGCCAATATCCTCCCTTGAGAGCCCCTTCTTCCCACTCCGAGTCGGCTCGCTCGATCTGTTGGATGATGCGGGTGCTCAGCCGGAGATAGACAGAGCTGCCGGCAGGCTGCTGCATATGGTCGAACGCGAAGCGCATCAGCAGCGCCACCTCGTCGGCAAAAGCCGGCTCGAAATATATGAGGTTGGGCTGCCCCATTCCGATCAACGGCGTGTTGATCGACTGGTGCGCGCCGCCCTCCGCGCCAAGCGTCAGGCCTGAAGGTGTTCCCACAAGGAGAAAGCGCGCGTCCTGATAGCATCCATAGTTAAGGGCATCCAGACCGCGCGCGATGAAGGGATCATAGACGGTGCCGACCGGTAGCAGGCGTGTACCGAATTGCGGAGCGGCAAGTCCGAGTGCAGTGAGCAACAGGAAGAAATTGTTTTCCGCGATCCCTAGTTCGAGATGCTGCCCAGCAGCGTGGCCGGACCACTTCTGCGCCGAGGGAATCTTGGCCGCATGGAACACATCCTCAAGTTCGCTGCGGCGGAACAGGCCACGTCGATTGACAAATCCTCCCAGATTTGTGGTCTGCGTGACATCCGGCGCAGTCGTTACGATACGATCGCCCAATGGATCTCCCGCCTTGGCCAAATCCATCAAAATTCGCCCGAATGCGGCCTGCGTCGACTGCTCCTTGCCCTCAGGCACAGGCAGGCGGGCCGGAACCGGCACGAGCTGCGCCTGATGCTCAGGTGCCCTGGAAGCGAAAGCGCTGCGATCGACAAAAGCCTTGAGTTCGGCCGCGACATTGTCGCCAAGCCCGCCATAAGGCTCCCACTCCTCGCCTTCCGCAATATTCAGGCTCGCGCGCAATTCGGCAATCTGGGCCGGGTTCATCATGCCCGAGTGATTGTCCTTGTGCCCAGCTAATGGCAGTCCGAAACCCTTGATGGTGTAGGCGATGAACAGTGTCGGCGCCTCGTCATCGGCAGCAGCGAAGGCTTCCAGGAGCGTTTCCACGCAATGACCGCCCAGATTCGTCATCAGTGCGGCGAGCCCATCATCGTCGTAGCTCTCGATGAGGCCACGGGCATTTTCCTTTGCGCCGATATCCGCGAGCAACCGCGTGCGCCACGCTGCGCCGCCTTGATAGGTGAGGACGGCATAGTCCGCGTTCGGGCAGTTATCGATCCATTCCTCCAAGCTCTTGCCGCCCGGCTTGCTGAAGGCTTCCTTTTGTAATTTTCCATTCTTCAGCGTCAGGACGCGCCAGCCGCATGTCTCGAAAATATCGTCGAAGCGCCGAAACATCCGATCGGCTGTCGTCGCATCGAGAGACTGGCGATTATAATCCACGATCCACCAGCAGTTGCGGACGTCATGCTTGTAGGCTTCGATCAGGCATTCGTAGATGTTGCCTTCATCGAGCTCTGCATCGCCCATGAGCGCGATCATGCGCCCGGCATCCTCCTCCCTGATCTGGCCATGAGCGATCAGGTAATCTTGAACCAGGCTTGCGAAAGCCGTGACGGCCACGCCTAGGCCGACGGACCCAGTCGAGAAATCGATCGGTATCTGGTCCTTGGTACGCGACGGATAGCTCTGCATGCCTCCCAAGCCACGGAATCGTTGCAACTGGTCGAGACTTTGGTTTTCCAACAAATAATGGATCGCGTGCAGCAGCGGACCCGCATGGGGCTTGACGGCAACCTTGTCCTGCGGGCGGATGGCACCAAAGTACAACGTCGACATGATCGTACTCATCGAGGCGCAACTCGCTTGATGCCCGCCGACCTTCAACCCGTCCCGTTTCGGTCGGATGTGGTTGGCGTTATGCACCGTCCAGGACGACAGCCACCGTAGCCGGCCATCGAGCGTTTCCAACGCGTGGACCTTGTCATTTCGCGTGCCTGATGTCGCAACAGACATGGCTAATCTCCAAATATTTAAAAACGACGTCGAACACAGCTTGCGGACCTATCAAGCCGTAAGACAAATTGTTCATTCATATCATGCATATATTCTGTAAAATAGTTGGATATAGTAGCAGTATTTTATATAGATATTGAAACGATCAATATTTAACACTACCGCAACTTGAGTTGGGAGCGCACAATCAACATCCCTGGAGGATGTTGCCCGGTTGTATGGTCCACGCATTCGACGGATGAACCTGCTTGAGAAGCCGGCGCCATCTCGGTCTATGTCGCTCTTGCGCGCCCGACGAAGGGGGTATGGCGGTATCCGCCCTCGTCCCATCCGGCTCGATCGTCTGAATCCCTTCTCCCAAGCCGCCCACCGTCAGAATTTCTTCAGCAGTTGGGCAGAAAGAGCATAGCCAGGAAGAATGCGGCTCTCGGTCGCGACCTGCTTCATGCCTGCCCGGTCGATAACGCGGTCCAAGTCGAGCCGCTCCGCTATTGCCTGCTCTTCCTCGAGAAACCGCGGAATGTCGTGCGGCGACGCGAACCAGAATTCGTCCACGCCATCGGCGAACTTCACCGGGAAGGATATCTTCGTTCCGATCAATGCGCGGTTCTGAATATAGGCCTGGGTCAGGCCACGAATGGCTTCAGTCTCCAAGATCGCCGCAGCATAGTCTTCTTGCCATACCTTGTTGAGTTGGGAGATTTCGACATCCGGGTGGCGCTCGACAAAACGGATGAGCTTGAACCTCGGACGGGTGCTTCCGCCGTATATCGAAACATCTTCGGCGAGCGCGATGCCAAGATTCTCGAAGTTTCCGAAGCGCTTCTCATCCTCTCGAAGAAGCTGATAATCGGGAACCTCATAAGCCTCGAGAAGGCTGTCTTCACTCTCGAACCATATCTCGGAGCAATTGAGAAATGGTATGGCTGGTGCCGAAAATTCTATGCCCAGATCTATGGCATAATTCTGGATATAGAGCAGCATATACTTATTGAAGGACGGCACTGTATCGATCAGGGCCGGATGGCGGAGCTCGTAATGCGTGCGAGCGTCTTCGGGCGATACACCCTGCGGATTGCTGGATGCGCCGATGAATTTTATCATGGACCGACCCTCACTCTCATGGCCCGACTTAGAGCCCGATGTCTAACAAAAATGGCTTCCTCGACAGACTGATGTGGCGTCAACCGATGCCGCCATCGACGAGGAGTTGAGCACCAGTCACGTAGCTCGCGGCATCCGAGGCGAGGAACGAGACGGCTGCAGCTATCTCGTCCGGCGTGCCCCGCCGCCCCAAGGGAATGATCGTGTCGTAGAAGGCAATCCGTTCGGCTGTGTTCGTTCCGTGGAGCATCGGCGTATCAATGATGCCGGGTAGGACAGCATTCACGCGAATCCCTAGTGGCGCGAGTTCCGATGACGCGAGCTTCGTCATGCCGCACACGGCCCACTTCGTGGTCGCATAGGCGAAATAGCCCGGAATATTGTCCTGGCCGGCGCCAGAGGATATGTTGATGATGGAGCCTTTGCCCGCCGCCTTCATGATGCCGAGCACCGCGCGCATCCCCAAAAAGCAGCCGAGTTGATTGACGCGGTAGTGAAAGTCCCACATCTCGAGATCAGTGACCTCGATAGTACCGGGCCTGTGAACGCCCGCATTGTTGACCAGCACGTCGATCGTGCCGAAGGCCTGGACGGCAGCAGATGTCACCTGTTCCCAAGAGGTCAAATCGCTGACGTCGTGCTGAACGAAGAGAGCATTGGCGCCAAGCGTCTCGGCAAGCGCCTGCCCACTTGGATTAATGTCCGTGAGAACAACTTTTGCGCCCTGGGCGACGAACATTTTCGCCTCGGCGGCGCCCTGCCCGCTCGACGCACCTGTAATGATGGCGACCTTGCCCGCCAGCGCTTGCTCTGCCATTTCTTTTTGCTCCTCAAATAAAACCTGATTTGTTCATCTTTCCGACATCGGGTTCGAACCAGACATGCGTGCGGCTGACCAAGTCACCCAGGACGTGGCAGACGCTGCGATATCGTCAGGTTGTAGTTCGCCCTTTGGCCCGCTGGACATCGAAGTGAAGCTCTCCGTTGAAGAGGTCCTCGACGGCTGTTTCCAGAGCTGCCCGATCAGCCTCATTGCACAAAGATGCTCAACCGGCTTGACCTGGGAGAGCAGGCCGGTGGCAAGGTCGGCGAAGTTGATTGCACCGCAACCGGCATCGAATTTCGAACCGTGAAATTTGAAAACGGGGGTGAACCGTCCGAGACTATCCGAACCAGAGTGGTCAGACGTTCTCGAATATTCTCGGGCAATATCGACACTCGACCGCATGACGCTACCCGCCTCTCTGTGGATCACGGACAAGGTCGTCCGCGGCGGCGAGGCGGATGATCAACTTGCCCTTATTGGCGCCATCGTAGAGTTGCTTGAGGGAGCCGGGCGCAGCATCCAGCCCGTCCAATATATCCTCGGCGTATCGGATGTCGCCAGCGCGCACCCAGTTGGCGATGGCCGAAATCGCTTCGGGGAAACGCGCCTTGTAATCGAGCGCAATGAAGCCCTTCATCGATGCACGCTTGGTCAGGAGGTGTCGTTCGACGCGCGGGCCGAGCGGCCAGGGGTCCCAAGTGGAGAGCGCCGCCGTACCGCAGACGGCAACCCTGGCTCCATTGGCTAGGTTCGCAAGCACCGCATCGCTGATCGCGCCCGCAGTATTATCGAAATAGCAGTGAACACCTTCCGGACAGGCGGCCGACAGGGCCGCACGCAGGTCCGGTTCTGCCTTGTAGTCGAAAGCCATGTCAAAGCCGAATTCATCGACGCATTTGCGGCGTTTCTCTTCGCCGCCCGTGATCGCGATTGTCCTGCATCCCAGGGCTTTAGCGATCTGTCCCGCGCATGATCCCACCGCGCCCGCCGCTGTCGAGATGACGACCGTTTCAGCAGCACGCGGGGCACAGACGTCCAGGAGCCCGAAATAGGCGGTCACGCCGTTGAGACCGAGGACACCTAGCGCACTGGAGAGGGGCAAGTCTCTCTCCGACGCGCGCAGGAGAACCTGCTCGGCATTTGCAACGGTATATTCCTGCCAGCCGAACAATCCGGTGACGCGATCTCCTGCCACGAATTCGGGATTTCGGGAGGCGATGATTTCGCCAACCGCAAAAGCCCGCATGGTCTCGCCGGGCTCTACGCGAGGAAGATAATTGCCTTCGTCCAGGAGCCAGCCGCGCATGGCGGGATCGACGGACAGATAGGCGTTGCGGACGAGGAATTGCCCCTCGTCGAGCTCCGGGATTTCCGCGTCACGGACGGCAAAATGCTCCGCTCCTGGAATCGTCTGAGGCCGGGAACGCAACCAGATCTGTCGGTTCTTCATTTCCGTTCCGCCTCTGCGCGCGCAATTTTCGCAATGATCGGAAGGTCTTCAACCAGGCTCTCTGCTCGGGCCGATGCTGCGTTACCGCGCAACAGCCTCCCATGAATTCCATGAATGATCGCGGCAAAGCGGAACAGGTTGAACGTCAGATAGAATGAAAGGTCGGGAATAGCGTCTCGCCCCGTCCTGGCGCAGTAGGCGGCCACATATTCAGCCTCGGAAGGAATGCCCAGTTGCGCAAGATCCTGGCCGGCCAGACCCGCGATCGTCAGACGCGGCATGCGATAGGTCATGAGGTGATAGGCAAAATCGGCAAGGGGATGCCCCAGGGTCGACAGCTCCCAGTCAAGAACGGCAACCACCTTAGGCTCGACCGGATCGAAGATCATATTGTCCAGCCGAAAATCGCCATGGACGATGGCAACTTCGTCGCTGGCCGGGATATGTTTGGGAAGCCAGTCGATGAGCCAGTCAAGGTCAGCATTGCGGGGAGCCAATGGATCGCCGAGATATTGCTTGGACCAACGCGCGATCTGACGCGCGCAATAATTGCCGCTTCGCCCATAGTCGTCCAGGCCGAGGGAAGCGGGAGAGATGGAATGCAACGAGGCGATTGTCGCGTTCTGTGAATCGAAGATCGCGCGTCTGACTTCCGGGGCGACGCCTGGAAGTGCAGGATCGACAAAATTCCGGCCCGCCATCATCTCCATGACGTAGAAAGGCGTCCCGATGACGGATGCATCTTCGCAAATGGCATAGATGCGGGGTACAGGCACCGGTGTGCCGGCTAGCGCAGACATGACGCGCGCTTCCCGCTCTATGGCATGAGCCCCCTGGACGATCGGTCCGGCAGGCTTGCGCCGCAGGACATAATCGCGCTGGGCAGTGACGAGTTTATAGGTCGGATTGGATTGGCCGCCACTAAATCGCTGCACTTCCAGCGGCCCCCTATAGTCGGATACATGATGGCCGAGCCATGCGTCCAACGCTCGGGTATCGAGATCACCCCCGTCCCCCTCGATCTTGTGATCAGTCGCGGGATTGGTCATGAGTCACTCCCTTCACGCTTGATCTGCTTGGCGATCGACCATTTATGCACTTCGGTTGGACCATCATAAATTCGGAATGCCCGAATTTCGCGGAATATCTGTTCTACCACCGTGTCGGACGATACGCCGGTGCCGCCCATGATCTGGACGCAGTTGTCAGCCACCTTGAATAGGGCTTCCGAGATCGCAACCTTCGCCATTGAGCTCTCAGTCGTGCCCTTCTCGCCGGCATCGAGCAGTGCTGCACACCAATCGATCATGAGTTCGCTCTGCTTCAACGCAATGCGATTATCCGCGAGCATGAAACCGACAGCCTCATGGTCGATCAGAGGCTTTCCGAACGCCATCCGTTTGATGGCGTAGTGCGCGGCGATTTCCTGCGCCCTGGTGGCCGCACCCAACCAGCGCATGCAATGTGTGAGACGAGCGGGCGCCAATCTTACCTGAGCATAGGCAAAGCCTTCGTGAGCGCCGCCCAGGATATCCTCATCGCTCAGACGCAAGTCCGTAATAGTAAGGGTGGCATGGCCGCCGGGCATCGAGCTATCGATTGTGCTCGGCACGCGGTCGATACGGATAGCTGGGTTGGGCAAGGAAACAAGGAACATGGTGGCGGCTACCTGGCCGTCCCCGCGATCCGTTCGCGCCATCAGAATCGCGATTTCGGCTCCCGCAAAGCCGGTGATAAAGGCTTTCCGTCCGTTGACGACCCAAATCTTACCGTCCTGGTGAGCGGTGGTCATCAGCATAGCGGGATCGGACCCCGCGCCGTTTTCCGCAGCGGGCTCACTCATCAGGAACGCCGATCGCTTGCCAGCGAGAAGCGGATGGAGAAAGCGCTCGCGCTGAGATGGCGTCGCAACCTTGCTTAGCAGGTGTATATTGCCCTCGTCGGGGGCGGCAGTGTTGAGCGCCAGCGGCCCCAGTGGCGAGAGGCCAGATGCGCGCAATATCGGCGCGATTTCCCTGTGCTCGAGCGGAACGCCGTCGACGGCGATATGGGGATTGAACAAGCCAGCTTCTCGCGCTTTCGCGCGCAGCTCCTGTATCAGCGCTTCGTCAGGACCGTGGCTGGTACGCCGACTGTCGGTCTCATACGGAACTATGATGTCCCGTACGAAGCTCTCGACACGCTCGGCAAGCTGGAGGTGGGCCTTTGTGGTGGCGGCCATCAGCTGTGCCGCCGTCCATGGACCGCGACAGCCTCGACCGTCATCTGTCTCGCCTCTAAACTCATTCAGTCATCCTTCTTAAGTTCGTGGGCCTGCTGACCATGCCGATCGGCTCGCTTGGCTGTCGCGGAACCCGATCGGAAAGCGACAGGCCGTCGGAAAGTCCCGGCACACGATCAGAAGTTGGTATTGTCGCCGCCTTTCAGGGCTAGGATCGCTCGGGCTTCCGCAGGCGTCGCAATATCAAGCGACAAGGGTTCGAGGATCGATCGGATCAGGCTGACCTGCTCGGCGTTGGATCTGGCCAGCCGGCCCTTCCCGGCATAAAGCGAATCCTCCAGTCCGACGCGCACGTTCGCCCCGTTGAGCGCACCCATCGTGATGAACGGAAGTTGGTGTCGGCCAGCGGCCATGACCGACCAGCGATAGTCGTCTCCGAAGAGCTTGTCGGCTATGCGCTTTGCATGAAGCAGGTTTTCCGTGTCTGCGCCGGTGCCGCCCAGTATCCCGAAGATCGACTGAACGAACAACGGAGGGGTAACCAGCTTCCGGTCCAGGAAATGCGCGAGTGTGTAGAGATGGGCCGTGTCATAGCATTCGAATTCAAACTTTGTGCCATGACCCTGCCCTAATCGGGTGAGTATTTCTTCTATGTCCTTGAAAGTGTTTTTGAAGACCCAGTCGCGGGAGGCTTCGAGATGCGCAGCTTCCCAATCATATTTGAAGTCGGGATAGCGCTGCAGCATCGGATACATGCCAAAGTTCATCGAACCCATGTTGAGCGAACAAAGCTCAGGGGAAGCAAGAAGCGGGGCCGCCAGCCGCTCGTCCATGGACATGCCTTGGCCGCCCCCTGTCGTGATGTTGACGATGGCGTCCGTGCCTTGCTTGATCCGCGGCAGGAATTGCATGAAAACATCGGGATCGGCCGTGGGCTTCCCGGTTTGAGGGTCGCGCGCGTGAAGATGCAATATCGCCGCACCTGCTTCAGCGGCCTCGATTGCCTGAGCGGCAATGTCATCGGGAGTGAATGGCAGATGCGGCGACATCGTTGGCGTGTGAACCGCCCCGGTGACCGCGCAGCTGATGATGACTTTCGACACTTGGATAATCCTTTCATTGCAACGCTTCAGTGGCGTCGCAAAGGGGCGGCTTGATTTAGTAGCGGTAGGTGAGATTGATGCCGTAGGTGGCGGGCATGCCTGCGGTGCGCGCTATCGTGTCCACGTTGTGGGTGGCTTGGATGAGATAGAATTTGTTGAAGACGTTCCGGCCATAGATTTGCGCCTTCCATCGGCCCCTCGAGTCCTCGATCCCGGCGCGCAGATCGACAGTCGCATAGCCGGGCAGCCGGAACTCGGGCGCGCCACCAAATGCCGCCACAGCCTTGGTGCGGTAACGTGCCGCGGCGCCCACGAAGATGTTGTAGCGGTCGCTGGCGGCGAACCTGTACTGCGTGTCGCCTGACAACTGCCATTTGGGTGTGCTGGGCAGGGTCTCGCCCTTGATGTCGACGATACTGTTGAAGGAGTTGCTCGTCAGGAAGGAGCTATCCACCTTCGCGTCCACATAAGTCGCGCCGCCATCGAAGGTGAGGCCTTCGATCGGCTGAAAGTTTATGCCCACTTCTGCGCCGCGCACGCTTGCCTTGGGAATGTTGATCAGCGCGATCAGATTGCCGAAGAAAGTCGGAAGAAAGCCAAGCGTCTGCTTGTCGGTATAATCGTAATAAAAGGCAGCACCCGTCAGTTGCAGCCGGCGATCGAGAACCGACGCCTTGAAGCCTGCTTCATAGGCCAGAACAGTTTCCTGGGTCGCCGGATCGAACGTGTCAGGCGTAAGCGCAGGAAGTGTCGAAAAGCTGCCGGACTTATAGCCCTTTGTGATGTTGGCGTAGAGCATCGTGCGCTGGTTGGGCTTCCAGTCGATGCCCGCCCGCCACGAAATATTATCCTCGGCCAGAGAGCGCTGAACGATGGGCAATGGCACGCCGGGCGTGCCGACGGAGCTATTACCAAAGGTCACGCAAGCGCCCGGCGCAATGGTCGTGGGAACTCCTGTCACTATTTCCGAAAGAAGAGCGAAGGCATTGGCGAGCGTCCCGTCGCCGCTATCATAGAGGCAGCCGTTAAGCTTCCGCTTGGTGTCGGTATAGCGCGCGGAGCCCTGCAGGTTGAGATTGCTGGCCAGCGCATATTCCAGGCTTCCGAACACGGACGCTGCTTCCACCTTTTGGTGGGAGCTCGTACGAAAGGTGTAATAGCGGAACGGACCTACCCCCGAGTTGGAGCCGAACGAAACAGCATTCTGATCATCTTGCGTGCTGTCATGCGCATAGTTGCCGCCGATCATCCAACGCAGTTTCCCGTCGGAAATTCGTCCGGCGACGCGAAGCTCCTGGGAAAATGATTCGATCTCGGCATCGACGACCGCCCTGAAATTGGGCTGTGGCACGCCGTCAGGATCGATTGGAGATTCTTGCTGATAGCGCGAATAGGCGCTGATGGAGGTCAGCGTCGTCTCAGGGCCAAGGTCCAGATCGCTCCTAAGGGAGGCTTGGTAGAAACTGTCGTCTTTCTTCAGATTGACGTTCGGATCCCAATCTGCGGCACGCGGGTCGTTTGGAGCGGGCTGGTTCGCCCTGATGTCCGGCTCAAAGTCCGAATAGGATGGCGAACTGGCCGCATAGCCCACATATTGGGACGCTATTGTATCGCTCTTGTCGATCCATCCATTCAGGTTAAGCGAAAAGCGCAAGCTGTCACTTGGTGACCAGTCAAGTAGGATTCGGCCTGTGGTGAAATTGCGCTTACCCAGTTCGTCATTACGCGAAACGCTCTTCTGCCAGGGACCGCGCTGTTCCGTGCGCACCGATACGCGCGCCTTGAGGGTGTCGGTCAAGGGTCCGCTGAGGAAAGCCTGGGCTTCGACGCTATCGAAGCGGCCATAACCAAGATCTGCGCCGTATTTCAGCGTGTCGGTCGGCTTGGCGGCGATGTAGTTGACTGCGCCCCCAGTCGAGTTCTGGCCAAACAGCGTGCCTTGGGGACCCTTGAGCGCCTCGACGCGCTCCACGTCCAGTAGAGCACCTGATGTCATCACCGAGTAGGGCAGCGGCACCTGATCGACATAAACCGATACGGCCGGCGGCGCGGCGACCGACACGTCATAGAAGCCAATGCCGCGGATCGTGAAGATTGGCGCTCCGTACAGGGTCGATTGATAGGCAAACCCTGGAACCACCTTTTCAAGGTCGGCTGACGATGTGACGCCGGCGGTGGCAAGCTTTTCCCCCGTAGCGGCTGTAATGGAGAGCGGAACATCGCTCAGCCGCTCGGATCGCTTCTGCGCGGTGACGACGATATCGCTGACCTGAGCCTGCCCACTGGTCGCCACTGCGTTATCGGTTTGCGCATAGCCGTAGAATGGAGCCATGGCCGCGCTCGACGCCATCAGCATCGCGATGGTACCTTTCATCTTCATCTCCCTCTCCATTTCCTGCTGTTTTCAGCCTTTCGTGGCGATCGGACTGCACCGGGGCTTGCAGCTCCCCCCGTAATCAACTCGGGAGCAAACGTGCGTGGCGTCGATCAAATCACGCCTTCTTATTACTGCTCATATGATCAGTAGCAAGGAAAATTTTTCCGCCTTCACCCGACACATCTACGCCCTCATTGGCACGATGCGGGTTGCTATTGTTCAATAAGTCAGTAACAAGTGAAGCGGTATGCAGACATGGATCTGCGGGTGATGGAGCGGGGAGAAACCGATGCGGCTGGCGCGGTACGAGCTTGAAGGCAAAGTGCATATCGGGTCGGTGGAGGGAGAATCGATCGCGCACCTGTCCACCAGAATCGATCGCCTCGGCAATGATATGATCCAGTTGATCGCCCGCTGGCCCGAACTGCGCGATCATGCCGAACGGCTAAGTGGCAAAGTCGACTGTCGCGTTGGCGACGTGACGCTTCTCGCACCGGTAGAGCGCCCGGGTAAGCTTTGGGGAATCGGGCTGAACTACAAGGATCATATAGAGGAGAGCGGTGGGGCAGCACCGGAGGAACAGACCTGGTTTGCAATGGCCAACACCACCGCGACCAGTCCTTATGGTGACATAGAACTGCCGCGGGTCTCGTCCGATCTGGATTATGAAGCCGAACTAGTGTTCGTTGTTGGTGCTCGCGTTCGCTACGCGACCGCGGCACAGGCCAAGGATGCCATTTTCGGATATTGCGTGGGCAATGACGTCAGCGTGCGGGATTGGCAATTTCGCACTGGCCAGTTCTCGATAGGCAAGGCCTTCGATACGCACGCCCCCTACGGGCCATGGATCGTAACAGCCGATGAGATTGATCCCCTCGCGCTTCCAATCCGCAGTTTCGTGAACGGCGAACTACGACAGCAATCCAACACGCGACATCTGCTTTTCGGACCGGCCCAGCAGGTTGAGCATCTTAGCAAGGTCATGACTTTGGAGCCAGGTGACGTCTTCTTCACCGGCACGCCCGGCGGTGTCGGAGCCGCAATGAAGCCGCCAAGATATCTAGAGGTCGGAGACCATGTGCGCGTGGAAATCGACGGGATTGGGCACATCGAAAACACGGTCATCCAAGGCTGACAAGCCATATAGATTAGGAGAGCAACGTGACAACCAGCCATATCCCCGTCTTGATCGTGGGGGCCGGGCCTGTCGGAATGGTACTGGCGCTGACGCTGGCCCATCTCGACACGCCCTCAATCATCGTCGAACGTAATCTGCACACCACCCGTCATCCTAAAATGGACCTGACGAACGGACGGAGCATGGAGATTTTTCGGGCGCTAGGCATCGCCGATGAACTGCGCGCCGTTGGCGTTCCGGCAGATCAGCCGCTCGACGTGATCTGGGCTACGTCGCCGGCGGGCCACGTTCTCCACCGCTTCGCCTATCCGAGTCCGAATGCAGCACGCGAGATAGCCAGGCTGAGCAACGACGGCACCGCCACGCATGAGCCCAGCATGCGCGTGTCCCAGGTTGTTCTAGAGCCGGCTCTCAAAGCGCAACTGGATGCCTCGCCATTGATCGACGTTCGCTTCGGTTGGGCCTTTGAAAGCTTGCGGCAGGATAATATGGGCGTCGTCGCAAGCCTGTCCTCCACCGACACCGGAATGAACGAGGAGGTGACCTGTGATTATTTGGTGGGGTGTGATGGCGGCGGCAGCCGTGTCCGCGAAGCAATCGGCATAACATCCGAAGGCGATTACGCGATCGCCGAGTTCTACATGATTCATTTCCGCTGTGCACGAAGCGACGTGTTTACACGCTTTGGTCCTGTATTCCATCTTCAGACCGGCTTGGGCACGCTCATTTCCCAGAACGGCAATGACATCTGGACGCTCCATGTCCTGGCGCCTCCCGATGCCGACCCCAAGATCCTGCTCCGCGATTTTGTAGGCAGCGAAATAGATGCCGAGATCCTCGTCGCCAATCCCTGGACGCCGCACATGACCGTCGCCAATCACTATCGCGATGGCCGCGTGTTTATCGCGGGGGATGCCGCACATCAGGTCATTCCCACGGGCGGCTATGGCATGAACACGGGCGTAGGGGATGCTGCCGATCTTGGTTGGAAGCTGGCAGCAGTCTGCAACGGCTGGGGAGGAGAATCGCTGCTTTCCAGTTACGAGGCCGAGCGGCGACCAGTCGCCCTGCGCAACAGGGAAGCTGCGGCCCGCCACGTCATCGTTCGGCAGCAGATCAACGAACAGATCCATAATGCCCAGGCGCTGGGCGACCTCGACGCACCTGATGCGGCCCATCGGCGCATGGCAGTCGGACGCGCGATCGCTGCGCTGGGAAACTTGGAGAATGAAAGCTGGGGGATCGAGCACGGCTTCACATATTGCGGCTCTCCGTTATTGGAAGACGAGCCGGTCGGACCCACGTTCAATCCTGAGCGGTGCGAGCCCAGCACGGCGCCAGGCTGCAGATTTCCGAACTATTATCTCGATGATGGCAGACCGATCGCCGACAAGTTCGGGCGTGGTTTTACCCTGCTCGCCATCGGCTCCGTCGAAATCGGGCGCATTGACGCGTATGCTCTCGCGATTGGAATGCCTCTCAAGATCGTACGGCTGGAGGTCGAGCCCTCGACTCAAAAGCTGGGAAGCCTCCTCATTCTGGTTCGTCCGGACCATCATATAGCATGGAGCGGTAGCCAGCAGCCAAATGACTGGCGGCCGATCCTCAATCGCGTTGTCGGCATAGTCTCGCCAGTCATCCCCGAGGAGAGAGTGGCATGAGAGCGGCCCTGGCACATGACGACGCACGCATATCCTGCTCTGCCTTGATCGCTGACTACGCCTATCTGGTAGATCACCGCCAATTCGCCCGGGCTGTAGAGTTGTTTACGCCCGATGGGCGGATAGAGCGTCCTGACCTTGTCTCTAATGGACCCGGCGAGATTTTGGCGCATTGGACGTCGCGGCCTGCCACGGTCGTCACCTGTCACGTGTGCAGCCCCCCAAGTTTTCGCGAATTGGCTCGAGATAGCGCGATGGCCGTCACCTACTTCACCCTATATCACCTGACGCATGACGGAGACGGCACGCCTCCGATGAATGATCCAGTGGCACTAGGCGAATTTCACGATAGCTTTGTGCTGACCGAACTGGGCTGGCGCTTCAAGACCCGCGTGGTGCGTGCAGCGCTCAAACGATCATAGCGAAGGCTTGGTAGATCTGGCGCTACGGTTTCGGCTCCCAGACGTGCCGCCTTGGCAACTGATCTTGGCAGTCATCTTCTGCACGACGTTCAATCATTCGCGGGATGACCCAGGTTATCACCGCCGTCCCGGCAGACGGCAGGGAAAAGGAGCGGACATGAATATTTTCGGCCTTTCAGCCATAGTGACCGGCGGAGCGTCGGGGCTTGGCAAAGCGACAGCGACGATGCTTGCGGAGCAAGGCGCAAAAGTTACGATTTTCGACATGAATGAGGATGCCGGCTCCGCGGCAGCGCGGGGACTGGGCGCGCTGTATCAACGCGTCGACGTGTCGAACGAGGAAAGCGTGGCGGCGGGGCTTGATGCAGCGCAAGCCGCGCATGGCGTCGCGCGTATCCTCGTGAACTGCGCAGGCGTCGCGCCAGCGGCAAAGACCGTGGGCAAGGGAAATGTCCCCCATCCCCTCGACATTTTCGCCAAGACGCTTTCGGTCAATCTGGTCGGCTCGTTCAACATGATCGCGCTATTTTCTGCAAGTCTTGCGGCGGCCAACGAAGTCGAAGGAGAGCGGGGCGTGATCGTGAACACGGCTTCCGTAGCCGCCTATGACGGGCAGATTGGCCAGGCAGCCTATTCCGCTTCGAAGGGAGGGGTTGTAGGGATGACGCTGCCCATCGCGCGCGATCTTGCGCAGCATAAGATTCGCGTCATGACCATCGCCCCCGGCATTTTTCTCACCCCTATGCTCGAGGCGTTTCCGCAAAATGTGCAGGATGCTCTGGGCGCGCAGGTGCCTCACCCCAGCCGCCTTGGTCGGCCTGCCGAATATGCGCAACTGGTAGAATCCATCGTTCGCAACCCGATGTTGAACGGCGAAGTCATCCGCCTTGACGGCGCGATCCGCATGGCGCCGCGATGATCGATCGCCTGAGCGATGACGGCATCGATGTCCGCGTTGAGGCAGGCATCGCGCGCATCACGTTGAACCGGCCAGATGCCGGAAACGCCATAACGCTACCAGTGGCAATGGCATTGATGAGGGCAGCCATCAGATGCGAGACTGACCCCTCGATACGCTGCGTCATCATGACCGGGCGTGGGCGGCTGTTCTGCGCCGGCGGCGATGTACCTACGATCGCCGACGCGGGCGCCGGCCGCGCGCCCATGCTGGCGGAGTTGATAGGCGTGCTGCACGTAGCGATTGAGCGATTATTCGCTATGCCCAAGCCGCTGATCACTCTGATCAATGGTCCGGCAGCTGGCGCTGGTTTCAGCCTGGCGATGCTCGGGGATCTGGTACTATCCGCACGTTCCGCTCATTTCACCGCTGCCTATGGCGCAATCGGGCTAACGGCTGATGGAGGGCTTAGCTGGCTGTTGCCGCGCTTGGTGGGATTGCGCCGGGCACAGGAGATCGTCCTGACCAATCGCCGGATCTCGGCTCTAGAGGCGGAAACGATCGGCCTGGTCACCCGCGTTGTCGAAGATGACGCGCTAGCTGAGGAAGGCGACAAGCTTGCAGAGCAACTGGCCGGCGGAGCGGCGCGAGCCCTAGGTGCAGCGCGCGCGTTGCTCCGTGACAGCTTCGACACCGGCCTGGAGGCGCAATTGAACGATGAGCAGCGCAGCATGGTGCTGGCCGGCGGTTCTGCCGAATGTGCTGAGGGGCTGCAGGCATTCCTTGCCAAGCGCCCCGCCAATTTCAAGGGAATATGATCTATGGCTGAAGCCTATATCGTCGCAGCTGCGCGCACCGCAGGCGGAAAGCGCAAGGGCGCTCTGTCTGCTGTGCACCCGGCAGATCTCGGCGCGGTGGTGATCGATGCTCTGGTCGATCGTGCGCGCGTCGATCCGAGTGCCATCGACGATGTAATTCTCGGCTGCGTGACGCAGGGTGGCGAGCAGGCGTTCGCTTTTGGCCGCAATGTCGTCCTCGCGTCTTCCCTGCCGCAAAGCGTGCCGGCTGTGACCATCGACCGGCAATGCGGCTCGTCGCAACAGGCGCTGCATTTCGCAGCCCAGGCCGTGATGTCAGGGACGCAGGACCTGGTGATCGCCGCAGGTGTGGAAAGCATGACCCGGGTGCCCATGGGATCGAACTACCTGCTTCATGCCCAAGCCGGCGTCGGCGACGGCCCTTGGCCCAAGACCATCCAGCAGCGCTATGGTGTTGAGGAGTTCAGCCAGTTCCATGGCGCACAGGCGATTGCCGACAAATATGGCTTCACCCGCGAAGAGATGGATGCCTTCGCACTGGAAAGCCATAGAAGGGCAGCGGCGGCCATCACTTCCGGCGCTTTTGCGAACGAGATCGTTCCAATCCACACCGCTGATGGCCCCTTCATGCAAGATGAAGGCGTGCGCGCCAACAGCAGTATGGAAGCGCTTGCGTCACTCAAGACGCTGCGTGACGGAGGTACAATCACGGCGGGCAATGCCAGCCAGATGACGGACGGCGCATCCGGCGTGCTCGTCGCCAATGAAGCGGCCATCAAGCGACATGGCCTGACGCCGTTGGCTCGGGTCGTTAACCTGACCGTGACGGCTGGCGACCCGGTCATTATGCTGGAAGAACCAATTCCCGCAACGAAGCGGGCACTCGAACGCTCGGGGCTTAAGCTCGAGGACATTGACCTGTTCGAAGTAAATGAAGCTTTCGCGGCCATACCGATGGCGTGGATGAAGATGCTCGGAGCCGATCCAGCCAAACTAAACGTCAATGGCGGTGCGATCGCGCTTGGACACCCCCTCGGCGCCAGCGGCACAAGGCTTATGACTACCATGATCTACGCTCTCAGAACCAACGGCAAGCGTTATGGACTGCAAACGATGTGCGAGGGCGGCGGCATTGCCAATGTGACCATCGTCGAGATGGTTTGACGAGCATCCGTCGGCGCTTGCGGAGAGCGAACGATAGGTTCGAGAATAGTGATCTGAGGGGAGCGTTCATACCACAAGCCGGTCGCACGAATGATCTTGGGCGACAGCCTCATGCTGCTTAGGTCGCGTTGACAAAAGACTTCAACCACAGCCTTGCGGCGGCGAGGTTGAGGAAGCTCTCGAACGAGAGGACGGTTTTGTCGTATCGGGTGGCGATG
>NZOF01000100.1 GCA_002695185.1 Erythrobacter sp. | reverse complement strand
CCTTGGATGTTCCTGCCAGCCGCATCTGCTACCTGGAAACCCAACAAGGTCTTGCCGGTTTTTTCACCGTCGAGGTCGTACTCGCGCTCTTCTTCGCAGGCGCAGATTTCGTCCGGGAGTTCGCAAGCGTCGCAGGTGGGTTCATCGGGTTCGGCATAGTCAGTCATCTGGGATATCCTTGGCAATGATCGGGGGTGGAATGCGAAGCCCCTGCTCCTTCCAGGCTCAAGATCTGGCGCTGCTCGTCACACGCGCAAATCTGTTTTGGGATCTCGCATTTGGAGCATTGAGGAGTGAACCTCAGATGCCTCGTTGCAGAAGGTGTGCGGAAAGCCATGCAGGGACGAAGTCGTAATCATAGCATCCAGCATCGGCTTGCTGATCATCGTCGAGACCCTTCCAGTCACTGATGCATCGAGGCACCAGTTCGACGATCTCCAGCCGCAAGGCCGCGGACCCCAGGCGATCGAGTGCTGATCGCATCACCTCAACCTCCGGTATGTCGTGCGGCATGCGGTGAATGAAATTCAGGGCGCTTTCCCATAGACAAGCCGATGTCTCGGCGATGAATGTCTCGTCTTCGGTCATAGGGTCAGGCCCTCTCGATGATGAAATATCGGTTCGGCTTGCCGTCGGGCATCCACCCGGGTTCTGATTGACCAACAAGCGTGCGATCACGCAGCCGCCAGTGCGTGATGTCGCGCTCGTTATTGGGATGAACGTCGAGCGGGCCCATGACGGCAAAAAATTCGTCTTTGGACACGCTTCTGCGTTTGGAGGTCACTGGTCTTCCTTTCATGCCGAAATTGGATATGCGCGAAAATCATTACGCTGGTCGAAACGGAAGGCTGAGCCTTGTACGTATTCGAGCACAGGCTCGGAGCTGATGAATTGGCGTCCGAGTTCGAGTGCCACCTTTCCGGTGGTGTTCGATCCGGCCATCGGATCATAGACAATCTCACCTGGAGCGGTCGCAAGCTGGATCACGCGCCGGGGAATTCCCTCGGGGAAGCGGGCTGGATGCAGAGATAGTCCAGCATCGCGGCAACGCCGGGCATAGGTCCCCCCTCCCCCGACGCCGCCTGATATGATGAGATTCGAAGGGATCCTCCCCTCGCCTTTTCGGGCAAAGGCGGCTTCGTTGATGTCGTATCCCCCTGGACGGCGTGCACTTGCGCGGCGCGCATCGCTGGCAAGCTGAGACGCCGACCGCTCGGCATAGGGCTCTGCAGGCATCCGCCGCGTATCCCATGCGGGATTGGGCGTCTTTGAGAGCAGGAGAATATGTTCAAGCGTGTTGCGCGGCGTTACCCGGCGTTTGATGGCCCATTCGATGGCGCCAAGCTTGCTCGGATTGTGCCAGTTCATGCGGCCGGCAAGGTGGAGGCCGTGCCGATCGATGGCATCGAGCGTGAAGCGCTCGACATAAGGCGACAGGGATGGTGTTCCTGGCTGGAAGACATCCATGACATTCACTGCGAGCGTTCCATCGTCTCGCAAAAGGTCGCGCCAAAGCCCCACGAGGCCGGACATCCAGTCGAGCCATTCGGGAACGGTAAATCGGCCATATTCCCGGTTTACCACGGGATATGGAGGGCTGGTCATGATGAGCGAGAGGCTTTCAGGTGCGATAGCACCGGCGGCCTCCTCAGCATGGGCGAGAAATGCTAGTCCATTGTCGAGGCTGTAAACGAGTACGACTTTGCCGCGGGCGACCCTTGTGAGTTTCTCACGGCCCTTGTCGGTTAGCTCCCAGATCCCTCTGTCGCCTGCGACCAGTTGCTTGGCCACGAGCGTCTGGCGTGTCCAGCGGACTTGTTGATCGAAGACTGCGTAGTCCTGTCCGGTGCAGGTCTTTCTCTCATTACGAATTTCAGGATCGAGATTTAGCCGTTCTGCAACTTCACCGTAGATGTCCCGCGGTCTGGCTGCTCCGCCGCGCTCTTCCAGGATCTGGAGGAGCGGCATTTCCATCATTGTCTGAAGGCCGCTGCGCCTCGCGGTTGATGATCGGCAACGTCTTTGGTTTATGCGTTGCCCGGCGGCCGTAGATGCGGCCGCTGGTGCTTTTGAAGCGGTCATATACTCGATTCCAATGACGCGGGTTCATCGGCTTCAGGGTTTTCCCTTCATGCCAATTCTTACGGTCATCGGATTCAGGAGAACGGTCAGAGGATCTCGAGGTTGTCGTTTAACGCTTCGCGCAACGTGTCGAGGGCCTGCGCTTTCAACTGGTGTATGCGCGGAATGCTGACTTCCAGGACTTTCGCGATTTCCGAAAGGTTCATCTCTTCGACGAAGTAGAGCTGGGTCACCATTTGCAGTCGTTCCGGCAGTGCCGAGATTGCGCCGGCCAGCATTCTCCTCGTTTCCTCGTCCTGCAGAAGATCCAGACTGTCGGCGGACTGGTCTGCAAAGGCTGAATTCTGGTCGGAATAGTGGTCGTCGAGTGACTCAAAATACATCGGTTCGCAGGATGTCTGGGCTGAGATAAGCTCGCTGGCGCTCATGCCGAGAAGCTCGGCCAACTCCTTTTCGTTGGGCTTGCGCCCGAGCTGTTTTTGCAGCGCTTGTTGCTGATCGCTGATTTCACGCCGGCGGCGCTGCGCAGGACGGGACATTGGAGATTCTCGCCGGATGAGATCAATCATGGCGCCTCGCACCCGCGTTTTGGCATAGGCGGCAAATCCATCCTCGGTCGGACGGTCGTGTCGGCGAACGCATTCGGAGAGGGCCATAAGCCCTACCTGAATGAGGTCCTCCAGTTCGATGGAATCGTGGCCGGTGCCATTGAGGTGCCAGGCAAGTCGACGCACCATCGGGAGGAAGCGCCGTAGCACTTCCTGCGGATCCGATGCGTAGGCTTTTTGAGCGGCGACATAGGCTGCTGCGGCTGCGTTGGGCCGAGTGGCGGCTAGAAAACCGGAATGATCGTGTTTCATGCGGCGGCCTCGTAGTGGGCGGAGTTGGTTGTGGAATCTTGGTCCGGTGCAGGTAGGGCCTGCGGCTGCGCACCAATGACCTCGATGACGTCGATGGGCTGGGATGGCGGCAATTCGCTGATCGAGATGACCAGGCAGTCCGGGGTCCGCTGGCGAAGCAGCGCGGTCATGGCGCGCCGGGTACCGGCTTGGACGACCATGGTAAGCGGGATGGCGCCCACACCGCGGGCGTCTGTGAGTTCCTTCACGCGCCGCGAAATGGTCGAGGCCAGACCGGGCTCGATGACAGGCCAGCCAGTGACAGGATCGCGGAGACCTTGAACGATGGCGGTCTCAAGCGCGCCATCGAGCGTAATGACAGGAAGGGATTTGTGTGGCGGGCAGATGCGTCCAACGATCGTGGTCGCTAGATCGGCTCGTATCCGGTCGACAAGCTGATCATGTTCCTGCGTGATCTGGATCGAGCGCGAAATACTCGCGAAGATTGGCATGAGATGCGTGATGGCGATCCTGTCTTCGAGCAGAGCTCGCAGGATCCGCGTAATGGCGGCGAGAGATAGCGGCTGAGGATAGATCGTTTCGACGAGGCTGGCCGAATGCGCCTTCGTTGCCTCGATCAGCTGCAGGACCTCGTCCGGCCCCAGAAGATCGTGGGAGCGCCCGCTCAGCAGCTGATGAAGATGGGTTGCGACAACGGTGCCGGGATCCACCACGAGAAAACCTTCGGCTGTCGCGTGGTCCTTGCTGCCTTGATCGATCCAGATGGACGGGCAATCAAAGCTCGGATCGCGCACCTCGTCACCCCGCAGGCGATGGCGCGGGCTGGCCTCGCCAGTATTGATGGCGAGAAGCTTCTCAGGTTGCACGGTGGCCTCACCGATAGGAACGCCGTTCAGCAGGATGCGGTAATCATAAGGAGACATTTCGAGCGCATCGCGAATGCGGAACTGCGGCACGACGAAACCGAAGGTCTTCGACAGCTGCTTGCGCACGCCGGTGATGCGCGAGATGAGCGGTGAGCCCTTCCGTTTGTCGACAAGCGGTACGAGGCCATAGCCGAACTCGATGGTGACGAGCGTGTGGTCGGTGACATCCTCGAGGTTGATTTTATCCGGATCGACTTCGGGTTCAGGCTCATTCTTGAGGACGGGCCGGTTCGCATGCTTCTTCAAGGTATGTGCGAGCCAGAAAGCGAGACCACCAGCAGGAAGGAAGATCATCTGAGGCATGGCCGGTATGAGGCCGATCGCTGTCATGACAACGCCGACGGGAAGCCAGCTGCGGTGGTCAGCGAACTGTGATCCGATCTGGCCTGCAAGATCGCGCTTGTCGGCGACGCGGGTAACAATGACGGCCGCGGCGATAGACAGGAGCAGCGAGGGAACCTGGGCTACGAGAGCATCGCCGATTGCAAGCTGGATATAGGTTTCCGAAGCTTCGCCGATGCTCAGCCCGTGGCTGATCATGCCGAGGCAAAGGCCTGCAATGATGTTGACGGCAAGAATGAGGATCGCTGCGACGGCATCGCCTTTTACGAACTTGGATGCGCCGTCCATGGAGCCGTAGAAATCCGCCTCGGTGGCCACTTCCTGACGCCGGGCCTTGGCTTCATCCGCTGTGAGGATGCCTGCGGCCAGATCGGCGTCGATGGCCATCTGCTTGCCGGGCAGAGCGTCGAGCGTGAAACGAGCCGAGACTTCGGACACGCGACCCGCGCCCTTCGTCACGACGATCATGTTGATGATCATCAAGATGAGGAAGACGAAGATGCCGACAGCGAAATTGCCCCCGATCAGGAAGGCGCCGAAGGCCTCAATCACGGCGCCGGCGGCATGGCTACCCTCATGGCCATGGACGAGGACGACCCGCGTAGAGGCCACGTTCAATGCAAGGCGCAGAAGGGTGGCGAATAGAAGGACCGAGGGAAAGGATGAGAAGTCCAGTGGCTTCTTCGCATTCATGGCCGCCATGAGAACGGCGACCGAAAGCGCGATGTTGAAGACGAAGGACAGGTCGAGGATGAACGCCGGAACGGGGATGATCATCAGCAGCATCAATAGGAGAATGCCGCCAGGCAGGCCCATCGATGCGATATTGGTGCGCATTTCGGAGGTCACAGGCCAAACCTTTCAAGCTTCGTGTATGCGGCCTTGATTGCCGGAGGTGTCGAGCTTGCATGGGGGCTGCCGAACATCGACTTGAGGCTGTCCGACATGGACTGGTTGGCCGATGTTTCAGGCAAAGGCTGCGCGACGGGCGCAGCGCGGCGCGGCGGCGCGTGATAGCCTTGTCCTGCAAGGAGGAAGGCGGTGTCGAAGCTATTGGGGTCAAAGCTGCCGTTTGCCTTTGCCGCGGACACCTTGGAACTCATCAGGTTCCAGACATCCCCCAGCGACTGCGCATTGCCCGAGGCATCGAGGAATATGGATGGATTGGATGCTGCGGCTGAAGGAAACAGGGCGGCAGCAGAGGCTGATGGATTTGCCTCAAGGGCCTTGATGAACCGAGCGGCATCGCCGCTGCCAAGGAAATGCGCGAGATAAAGCTCTGTGTCATCGGGCTCGCGGCCGAGGGAACCGACCAGATTGTCGCGATTGTCGCCTGCGAGCTCGCCAGCCATGAGCGAGGAAGCGTCAGGATTGAAGCGCAGCGCCATGATCTGGGAAGCCATCGACTGATCGATGATCTTCCCGCCTTTCACCGCCGCGCTGGCCCAACCGTAGCCATGCTTGGCGCCGTGGCGCTCGAGCGTTTTGAGCCAGGTGGCATTGGTGAATTGGAATAGACCGGCAGCGCTGGAGCTTCCTGCCTTGGCCATCGGGTTTAGGGAGGACTCGATCCGGGCCTGCGCGAGCAGGAAGTCGAAATTCGTTCCAGTCCTAGCTGCCGCTCGTGCGATTCCGTCTCGCACGGCGGCAGTGTTGGCATTGACTGGTGTGATCGGCGTTCCGCCCATTGGTATTTCCCGTCAGAATGAACTCAGGGAAATACCAAGCAAGAGTTGTGCCAGTTTCGTCGCCTTGGAAGGATTATCCGTGAAGCGCCGACATTTTGGGGCGACCATAAAGGTTGGAGGAACCGGCGATGGTCTTGATGCGGGTTTCGATATTTGCCGCAATAAGGTTGCGTATCTGCCGATTTGTCTCGTTCATGTCGCGGGCTGACAGGATCATCGCCCGCGTCTCGTCGTCGAGATCATCGGCCGAGATTTGTTCGATCTTGCCGCACACGGCGAGTTTGGTCTGGGCCGCGATGGTGATGTCATCGAGTTCCAGACCGGCAATTGCCTGCCGCTCTTTGTCCAAAACGGCAATCAACTGCCGGAGGGGTTCGCGCAGAGGGTGGGGACGGCTCATTTATCGGTCCTCAAAAGGAAGCCCGCAGCGATCATGGCATCAGCTATTTTCTGCGGGACAAGGGGGTAAGTTCCGTCCTCGATTGCCTTCTTGATCTCGGCCACCCGGTCGTAATTGATGGGAGGATCACCTGCCTCGAGATTGGCGCTCGGAGCGGCCGCATTCCCGGTGTCGCGGGTGGATAGAGGCGTTTCGGTCGTGCCCCGATTATCGCGGGCAACGCGCTGCTCGATCGCACTTGCGCCACGGAGCGGTCCAATGTCGAAATTCGGCATTTGAATTTTCCCTTGCAGGTGTTCGAGTAGAAGAACGGACGGTTTACGAAAAGTTTAAGTGGCCATCTCAAAAAATGGCCGAAACTTGGATTATTTTAGCGCCAGGGTGACAACGCCAGGCTTCAGGATGCGGGCCCGAATGGGTTCTGCCCGGCGGCGGTCCTGTGTAGCAGGCCTGACGCTGATCCATTCGCCAATAGCGCCGTTTTCCAAGGCTTCGCCAGGTCTCGACACCGAAAATCCTCCGCCCATTACAGCAATCGAAACTGCATCTCCGCGGGAGACGGCAACGGTGTTTGCCGGATCGGCAACAGGGGCGGCAAGATTTTGCCGGATCGGAACGTAGATCCTCCATCCGCCGGCGTCGGTGCAGCGGGCGATCAGGGTGGTCTGTTTTTCATTATGCCAGCTGAATTCAGGGCTTGATGAGCATGCGGTAAGGCGAAGGCGCTTGTCCACCGGCTGCACGGCGCCGCCCTCCTCCCCGATGGAGGCACCGGTAAACTGGGCGATCATGACATCAAGTTGATGCAGATCCTGAGACGGCGCAGCAGCGGCTGCAAGCAAGAGCAAGGCTGGGATCATGGTTTGGCCTTTCGATGAAATGCCAAATTCCATGCAAGCAGCGTGCCAGAAGGGCGTTCGCTATTGGCTATTCGCGGTAGGAAAAGACGATGCGAGGGGCTTCCGTACCGGGAGCGAGCGTGACATGAGGATCTTTGCCGGTCTCGATGAGGACGGTCGTAATGGCCCTTGCTTCATTAAGGGCCTTGTCGATGTCGTCGGGATGATAGCCGATGCTGACGTCGACCGAGGCCCCTTCCCCGAGATCCTGTTCTGCGATCCATTGTTCCAGTGGCGGCGCGTCAGGGCTCGGCGAGTAGATTGCCTGCGGGATTGCGTCCACGGACATTCCTTCGGTCACAGCGGCCGATGGCGCTGGATCATCGGACGCATGTGAGGCGGTGACGATAAAGAGGATCAACGCCAGGTCGGCCAGCATGATTGCCCAACTGGCGTTGGCAGGCGCTCTGATCATGCGCTCGCGTCCTCGTCTTCGGGCAGATGGACCGGAGTGCGCGCCACCATTAGGTCTGAGAGAGGTTCGTCCTTGTGAGGGTTCAGGGGCACAACCGTACTGCTGGCATAGTTCGCAGCCTTTGCATCTTCGAATTGGTCGTGAGCCCATCGCTGAAGGTCCGAGCGGGCTTGTTCTTCATAGTCGCTGGCTCGTTTGACGGCTTCGGCGACAGGGTGGAAAATGAGGTGACTGAGGAGCAGGCCGTAGAGGGTGGTCAGAACTGCCCCGGCCAAAGCGGCGTTCATGCCTGCTCCTGAAGAGTCGGTCGGGAGCTGGCTCAACGCGATGAGCGTTCCGGCAAGACCGAAGGTGGGAGCGTTGTCGGCCGCGTTGTGAAGCGTGGCTACAGCCTTCCGCGTGGCAGCCTGCCTGTGGGCCTTGTGATAATCGAGGCGGCGCTCGAAGGCTTCGAATGATCTCGATTTGATCATGCGCATTGCCGCGTCATCGAATGCGGGATCATCGAATTGGTGGGTCTTCATGCGGAGCAACCCGTCCGACTGAACGTCCTGGACGAGGCGCGCGAGCTCGGAGCGAAGGGGTTCGGGATCAAAGTCCTTTCGTCCGCGCCGCCAGACCGTGCGAACGGTCACGAGAAAGTCGTCGAGCCCAGCTCGCAGGATCGTGGCAAGGAATGTCCCTGAAACGACAATGAGGGCCGATGTCGGATCCAGAAGATTCAGGACATCCATATTTTTTGATTCTCCTTCTCCTTCGTAGAACGACCGTTCGCAGGATTTTTCAGTCTCCGGCGCGCATTTGCCGGTCGAGCGGCAGCAGTTTGCCGGTTTTGCCGGTTCGGCTTGCCGGTGGTCATTGGAGAATGGGGAAAAACGGCCAGCCGAGCGATTTGGCACGATCTTTGCTTTGTAAGACCTGATGTATCTTACGAAGGGGCCCTTTCAT
>NZOF01000099.1 GCA_002695185.1 Erythrobacter sp. | reverse complement strand
TCCCGGCTAGGGGCCACGCAGTCGGGGAGTGGCGCAGTCCGGTAGCGCGCCTGCTTTGGGAGCAGGATGTCGCAGGTTCGAATCCTGTCTCCCCGACCAAATCTCATTTATGGGGGTGTCGGCGCTGCCGCCCCCCTGAGATGGGTCGGTTTCATTGATCGTATTTACAAGCATATCAAAGGGTTGCCGGTATTCGGCACTCAATTCACCATGCTTCCAAGTGCAGTTCGATAGCACGAAGTTGAGCAACCGGCGTTTCTCGGCCCCACTAGAACCCTCGAACAATCTGTGTGCTTTGCGCGCCAGCGTGAGCAACGCGACTCCCTCATCCATATAGTCGTTGCTGGCTTCCTGATGCCGGGCCAGATCGCGCTGGCAGCGATCAAGCTCGTCGCGCCATTGGGCAGCCATACGCCGATAGAAGTCGTCGGTGACGGTGCCATCCAGCTTGTCGATATAGACCGCTTCCAGCCGCTTCCGCAGGCGATCGCTCTCCGCTCGCAGATGCGTAACTGCTTCATCGTGGTCGTGCCGTTCAACCTCGAAGCTGTCCCTCAGCGCTTCAACGATAAGATCGTAAATCTCCTCATCGAACCGTAACTTTGCCAGCAACGCGCCAAACTGCTCTTCAAGGACTTCCTCACGCACGAATTTCTCGGGGCATTTCCCTCGGAAGCCGGTGCAATGATAGTAAATGTATTTGCCCTTCTTGATTTCGGCCGTCACGGCGCAACCACAATGGCCGCAGCTAATCAGGCCGGTGAAGGCAAATTCACGGACACCGCCGCCCGTCTTGGGATTGCGCGTTTTCTTGTTGCGACCATCAAGAATGTCCTGAACGCAACACCACAGATCCTTCGAAATCAGCGGTTGATGGCTTCCCTGATACACTTTGCCTAGCCACTCAAATTCTCCGGTATAGAGGCGGCTTCGAAGAATCTTATGCACGGTGCTCACCGGAACCGGCCGTTGGCTCTTGCGATAAGCAAGCCCTTCTCGACGGGCCAGCGCGCCGATCTCCTTCAAGGAATAGCCGCCAGTGGCATACCACTCGAACAAGCGGGTAATGATCGGACCTTGATCGGGATCTACCGTGATGCCCTTCTTGCCGTCCTGCGCGACAATGTTCCGGTATCCGAACGGGGCTGCGCTGGGCCATAAGCCTTGCTCGGCCTTCTCCAACATCCCTTTGCGGACTTCCTCAGAAAGATTGTCTATATAGTTCTTGGCCATCAAAACCTTGATGCCGTGCATGAACTTCTCGGAGGAACGGGATTCACGCGAAAGGGCGACGCCCTCTTTCACAAGATGGATTTCGGCATCTAGCTCATCGATCGTCACCCAATCCTTGAGGTTGCGATAGAGGCGATCGGTCTTTTCGACCAAGATGGTCTGAATGGTCTTATTCTTGCGAAGATAGCGGATCATCTCATCGAAATTGGTGCGCCCGCTCTGCTTGGCCGTCTCCACGTCCACATATTCAGCGGCCACGACAAACCCGTTCGCCTCGGCATGTTCGCGTAGCAACTTGAGCTGTGCCGGGATCGAGAAGCCCTCGCGTTCCTGCTCGCGTGACGATACGCGCGCATAGATCACCGCCTTGGGGATTTGACCCTCCTGCGCCTTTTGCCTCGTCCTCGTCTTGGCTGCTCGTGCCATCCCGATACTCCGTTGATGGCGGCTAGTGCCGCTCTCCGCTGCTGCCTGCCATTTCCTCTAGGGAAAGGACGCATTGCGCCACGGCGGGCGATGATTGGCGCGCTTTGTTGAGAAACCGCGTATCGGCGGTCACGAATTGCCATTCCTGGCTCATTGCTAGCGCGAGATACACACAATCATAGGCCGGATGGTCCAGGTCAATGGCCAGTTTTGTGGCTGGCTCCATGAGGGCGCGCATAGAGTGAAGTTCCACGTCGGCGCGCTGGAGGATACGCACCGCAACCATCGCTTCCTCCGCCGAAAGCTCAGAACGGCGGACCTTTTTCCAAAGGATGTTCGCGCACTCGGCAACGAGCAATTCAGGCGCGGACAAGCGTTGGCCGGACAACAGCGATACGGCCTCATCCGTGCCGTCCTCCGTCACCACCCATTTCACGGCGATGCTGGCGTCTATGACAAAGCGCGTCACCGTTCTTCCCGCCCCTCGCGCAGCAGGATTTCAGAAGGCGTTTGCCGCCGCTTGGCGGTCAGTGCGCGCATTTCGGCAGCAAGTGTCTCGAAAGAGGGATCGACCTCGGCCGATAGGACTTGCCGCAGAATCTCTCTGTGTTCGGCTTCGACCGACCGGCCATGCCGTGCGGCTCTTCGGCGCAAGCGCTGGATAAGATCGTCGTCAAGATTACGCACCTGAAGAGCACCGGCCATTGCCAAACCTCTTAACCGAGAAAGCGATGACAATGATATCATTGACATCAATCCTCGTCAATTTGGTTGTTCTCGCGCTTTCCGGGAGCGGCACCCTCAGACTTTGGCGTTCTCTGCTTTCTGTCCCATTCGTGAAGCACACGGAAATAGCCCGTCAAATTCTCTAGTATCTGGCGGGCATCCTCGCTCGTGAGCTTTCTGCTCGTGCGCTTCTGAAAGACGTTCCGGGCCTTCTCGACCAGTTCATCGGAAAAGCGCCTGCTGTGACGCACCTTGCGCTCGCGAGGCCACACTATCGCGCCTCTCTCGGGATCGTCGTTCTTCATTCGAGGCCCTGGCCTTTCGGGGAAGGCGGCCGGTTCATCAGTAACCTTGCGGTCAGCCCTTCGCGGTCAGGAAATAGGACTGCGCTGAAAGGGCAAAACGGATCATCGATCCGAACACGGAGATAGTCGCGTGGCGGATCGCTACGAGATTCCTTTTCCCATGCGTCACCGATCGCCTGCCATCCAAGCATCACGCGGAACGCAGGAGCATTGTCGTTCACGCGGTCGTCGTTGGGCACCAACCGCACCTTGCGCTGAATGGTAAGCGTGGTGATTTCGCCTTCCCATCCACCCTGCTTCGACCGCTTGAACCGGCCAATCTCGCGCCGCCGCATCATCCCGCAGCCTCCGCTTCCTTGCGAGCCTTGGCGAAAGCCCGGTCGCTGGCGAGGAAGGATTCGAGCATGGCTGGTATCAGGTCGGCCACCTCTGCCTTGTCGGCATAGGCCCGGTTGTAGAGCGCGGCATAGTCGGCCAGCGCGTGGGCCAGGTCGGGCGTGACGGTAATGCCAATCTTGACCGGCGTGCGATCAGGGAGCTTGGCGAGTTTCAGCATGGGGCGTCTCTCCTGTCAGCGTCCACCCCAAGGGCGAAGGACCAAATCCTTGTGAACAATCACGCGGAGCGGCCATCCGGGGCGGACGGTTATCGTGGGCTGGATGTTGAGATTCTTGGAAACGATCTGCTGGCCCGCCTGATTGGCGGACTGCTGCGTTGACTGGCGGATGGCCCGCACAAGGTCGCTCTCGTCGTCGCCGATGGAAAGCTCGGTGCCGACGCCAAGCAAGGTGGACAGCGCCACACCTTTCAGAAGGCGCCAGGTGTGGAAGTTTACGCGGTCTTCAAGTCCGGCGTAGCCCGCCGCGTCGGTGGCAGGCAGATTGTCGATCTGGATGGAGCTGCCATCGGGCAGGATGATCCGCTGCCACACCAGCAAGGCGCGGCTCTGCCCGAAGGCAACTACGCTGTCATAGCTGCCGATCAGGCGGGAGCCTTGCGGAATAAGCAGGGTTCGGCCCGTCACCGTATCGAACACGGGTTCCGTAACCTGCGCGACGACCATGCCGGGCAGGTCCGAATTAAGCCCGGTCAAGAGGCTGGCGGCGATGATGCTGCCTGCCATCACCTGATGCGGCGATGCCGGGGTCTGGATCGTATGGGCGTTGTATATCCCGCCCGTCGCCGGTTGCCCCACGAAATCCAGCTTGCGTTGCTGGTTGTTCTGGTCGCGCTCGGGGTCCAGCGGAAGGCGTCCGGCTTCGCCCGTTGGCGCTGGGCCGGTCGCCACGCTCGGAGACGTCGCGTCGCCGAGAGCGGACGCGATCGACGCCATGCCGGAACGGCCGGACGACTGCACCATGACACCCGCCTCGCGCGCCTGCGCGGCCTGCCCGGCGATACGCTGGCGCTCGGCTTCGGCCGCCTGTTCCTCCGGGGTCATCGCGGGTGGCATGGCGTCGGGATCATCAGGCAATGCGCCGCCGCCCGCTTCAAGCTGGCGCTGGCGTTCAAGGATGGGACGCCCCAAGTCGCCGGGAAGCGGTTGTCCCAGGATCGGCGTGCCGGGTTTCATCTCGCCATAGCTGCCAGGCAGGTTCATCACCTGATCGGCGGGCGTGTGCCGGTCGGTGATCGCCTTGTCCTCGCCGGTCGCAACGATGTGAATCGCCTTCGGCCCAAGCGCCATCCAGGCGATGCCGGCGATGGCGAGCGAACCGGCCGCCGCACCGCCGATGATGACGCCGCGCTTGAACCGGACGACACGGCGGGGGGCGGCGCGGAGCACAAGACTATCAGGTGCCGCCTTGCGGGGCGGCGGGGTCGGTGCGGCTTCCGCCTCCGGTTCCGACGCAACGGGATCGACGGGCGGCTCGGTCATTTCCGTGCCCTCCCGTCGGTCCGGCTAATCCGCACGACCTGCTGGGGCTGTTCGCCAAGCCGCAACTCAGCGGCCGCGAACAGGCGATCGACAATATAGTGGTTGCCGCTGACGCGGTAGTTCACGAGCTGGCTGTCGCCCAGCGGGCCAACGACGAACAGCGGCGGCGCCTCGCCCTGATCGAGCCGTGCGGGAAACTCGATATAGACCTTGCTGCCGTCATCCCACGCCCGGACGGGCCGCCACGGCGGATTGTCACCCGTGATCTCGTAGCGGAAGCGCAGATTGGTGAGCGCGACGCTCTCCGCGACCGGCCGCGCGTGCTCGGCTTGCTGGTTCTGCCGCTGCAAGGCCACAAGCCGATCCTGCGGATAGGTCCAGCTAATCGCCGCCATCGCCGTGCGGTCGGTGCTTTCCAGCGCCAGATGGTATGCGCGCCGGTCGGTGGTGATGACCATGTTCGTAGCCAGTCCGGGCGCGAACGGCTTGACCAGTATATGCACGCGGGCTTGATCGCCAGCGCCGCTGGTCGTGTCGCCTATAACCCAACGCACCGTGTCGCCGGCCGATACGGCGACCAGTTTCTCGCCGGGCTGCAAGGCAATGTCGCTCACCCGCTCCGGCGCGGCATAAAGCCGGTAGAGCGCCCCATCGGTCCAGGGATAGACCTGCACCGCGTTGAGGTAGCCCGCGCTGGACGGCTCGCGGGTCGCTGCACGATTGGCGGCCTCAACGCGGGAAGTTGGCGGGCCATTGTCGGCTTTCACCGATGGCGGCGGCAGGAGCTGGCCGGGAAGCGGAAGCGGCACCGGCCGTTCCACGATCTCGACCGGCCTGGGCGGTTCCGCCTCGATCGCGGCGGGCCGGAAGTCGGCGGCATCATAGGCAATGGCGGGCGGCGGGGTCTTGCCCGCGCAAGCGGATAGCGCCAGCGCGGAAGCGGACAGGATGATGGTCCGGGTCATTGGCCGGGTTCTCCTTCATGGGCGGGGTTGGCGGGCGCGGCCGGGGTCGGCGCGGGTTCGGGGACAACGGCCGGTTGCGGGGACGCCTCCGGTGGCGATGTTGCGGGTGACGGCGCCGGTTGCTGTCCCGATGTCGCGGGCTGTCCTTCCAGTTCGCGCGCCCAATCGATCGCGTTGACGTAGAGCCCCAGCGGGTTCTTGCGGAGTGCGTCGGCCGTCTTGGGCGGCCGGAGCATCACGGTCAGCATGGCGGTCCACCGCTCGGTTTGGGCAAGACTGCCGCGCTCGAAAATGCTCTCGGTCCATTTGACCTGAAAGCTGTTGTCGGAGGCGCGGACCACACTCGTCACCTGCACCGATACGCTGCGCTGGCCGATCCCGGCGAACGGGTCGTTGCTGCGGGCATATTCGTTCAAGAAGATTGCCGCCCGGTCGGTGGCAAAGTCGTAGGCGTCCAGCCAGTTGCGCTTGACCAATACCGGGTCGGTCGAAACCGAACGGACATTGCTGATGAAGCGGCCCAGGTGCCACGCGATCTGGCCGTCTGTAGGCTGGTAGTTCTGGATCGCGGGCGCGACGCTGCGGGCCTCGCCCAGCCGGTCCACCTCGACCACATAGGGCGCGACGCGGCTTTGCATCGACTGCCATACGTTCGACGCGATCAACACGCCGGTAAGTCCAAGGCATCCGAAGGCGACAAGCCGCCAGTTCTTCGCTTGGCTACGAGCGGAGCCGATACGCTCATCCCATAGCTGACCAGCGCGTTGGTAGGGGGTTTCAGGTTCGGGCGTCTGCCCGTAACGCTGGATGGATCGTTTGAATATCATGGGGCATCACTCCTTCTGGCTGAGGTCGGGGTTGGCGGCGCCGCCTGGCCGGTCGCCGTCCCTGACAGTCTGCATCGCGATCTGGCGGCGATGGCGCGCGGTCTGCTCGGAGCGCATATTTTGCGCCCATGCCGGGGCTGCGGATGACTGCGAGGCAGCTTGCCCGGCGGTTCCCGCGCCGCTGGCGGCTGCACCTGGCGGGCGAGCGCCGGGCATCAGCGTGTCCATGTTCATTGCGGACCACGCGGCATCACGTCCGCGTGCGGCATCGGCGCGAAATCTCGATTGGATGCTCGCGGAGGCGGCCTGAATCCTTTGATCGGCCATATTGCTGGCCGCCTGCGCGACACCGCCAAAGCCAGCCTTGACGCCTCCGCCTCCGGCCTGCCCGATCTGGTATGCGGCCTGCGCTGCCGATCCCATCGCTGTTCCGGCGCGGATCGCGGACAGGCCGCCCATCGCGGCGCGCGCGCCGAGCATGGCCGCGCCACCCGCCGCGATGGCCGCGCCTGCGACCGTGCCCACGGCGGCGCCGGCGCCAAGTTGGGGAGCACCGCTCACAAGGCCGGCCGCAATACCGGGGCCAAAGATGGCAAGACCAAACAAGGTCAGCGCGCCCATGAGCAGGGTCAGCGCCTCCGCGATGCCGGGATCTTCCCCGACAAGGGTTTTCATTTCGCCGAACAGGCTGGTGCCGATGCCGATAATGACGGCCAGAACCATGACCTTGATGCCACTGGAAATGACGTGGCCCAGCACCCGTTCGGCCAAAAAGCTCGACTTGTTCCAGAGCGCGAACGGCACCAGGACGAAGCCCGCAAGGCTGGTCAGCTTGAACTCAAGGATCGTGATGAAAAGCTGCGCGGCCAGCAAAAAGAAGGCCAGGACCACCAGGAACCAGCAGACCAGAAGCACCGCGATATTGAGGAAGTTTCCGAAAAATTGCGGGAAGCCCATCATGCTTCCTGCCTTGTTCAGCAGCGGCCAAGCCGCGGTGAAGCCGGTGCCGCCGATCGCACCGGGGCGCATGAGATCATCGGGGGATATGCCGCCGCCGCCCGCCGTGATGCCGAGGCCGGCGAAGCTGCGAAAGATGATGTCGGCAAGATTGTTGAAATTGCCGAGGATGAAGGCGAAGGCGCCCACATAGAGCACCTTCTTTATGAATTTTCCCAACACATCCTGATCGTTGTCCATCGCCCACCAGAGCGCGGCCAAGGTCACGTCGATGCCGATAAGGATGGTGGTCAGGAACGCCACGTCCGGCCCCAGCAGGCCGAAGCCGCTGTCGATATAGGTCACGAACGCCTGCATGAAGCGGTCGATGATATTGAGATTCGGGTTCATCGTTGGGGCCGCCTGGCTGGGGGATCGTGGTCAGGGCCGCGTGTAGATTTCACGCGATCCGATGAAGCGCGTGGTCGCCACCCGCGCGGCCTCAAGCGCCTGCGCCTGCCGCGCGCGTTCCAGCGCGTCGGCGCGATATTGCGCCGCCATCATGTTCTGAATCTGGAGCTGCTGCTTGGTGGAGAGCGCGATAAGCTGGTTGGTCGCCTGCTGGGCCTGCAAGCTGCCGGTCGCGCTTTGGCTCTGCGATACCAGTTCGGACAGCAAGCCGGCGTCGGCCTGCACATTCTCGACCACTTGCGCCTGAACGCGCATGGTCTGACGATAACCCTTCATCGCGGCCTGCCATTGCGCCTGCGCGCGGGCGACGGCCTGATTGGTGGTCATCGCCGCGTCGAAAATTTCGGGAAACTGTTCGCGCAGCGCCGTGTCGGTCGAAGCCAGGTCGAAGGCGATGCCCTGTGCCTGCGTCATCAGAGTGTCGATGCGCTGCATCGACCGGGTGATCTGCGACAGGCTGGAGAAGTCGAGCCGCTGGAGCTGCTTCGCCATGTTGGTCAGCATCGTAGCCTGATTTTGCAGCGACTGGATTTGGTTGTTGACCTGCTGGAGCGTCCGCGCAGCGGTGAGGACGTTTTGCGCGTAGTTCGACGGATCGAATACAACGCCGCCAAACTGCGCCTGCGCGGGCGCGATCGGCACGATGGCCGTGCCGGTGATCGCCACGGATGCGAGAGCGGTGGCAAGAATGCGGGATTTCATATCGAAAACTCCTTCTGCTGGGGGATGAAGTTGTCTCCCCCGGCGCGGATCGCGCCGGGGAAGTCTCGGAGAAGACCGGCGGCCCAAGGCAGGCCGCGTGCTTCAAGGAAGGCGGCGCCAAAGCCGTCGGGTCCTTTCTCCCTGAGCAGGTCGTCAATGAGGGTCTGCGTCGCGGGATCGGATGCGCCGCACAGCGACAGCGCGACCGGGCCAAGCGCCAGCTCGAACAGGCGATTGCCGCGCCGCGACTGAAGATAATAATGCCGCTTCGGCGTAGCGCGGCCGACAAGCTCGATCTGGCGCTCGTTCAGCCCAAACCGCTCGTAGGCGGCGCGGGCCTGCGGCTCGATCGCCCTATCATTGGCGAGCAGGATGCGCTGCGGGCAGCTTTCGATGATCGCCGGGGCAATGCTGCTATCGGCAATGTCTGCAAGGCTCTGCGTAGCGAAGATCACCGAGACGTTCTTCTTGCGGAGAACCTTCAACCACTCGCGGATTCGGGCAGCGAACAGCGGGTTGTCGAGGAACACCCATGCCTCATCCAGAATGAGCAAGGTGGGCCGCCCGTCGAACCGTTCTTCAAGCCGGTGGAACAGATAGGTGAGGACCGGCAGCACGACGCTGCCCATGTTCATCAAGGCTTCCGTCTCGAAGCATTGCACGTCGCTGAGGGTCAGGCGGTCTTCCGCCGCATCCAGCAAGCGACCAAACGGCCCTTCAAGCGTGTAGGGCAGGAGCGCGGCTTTGAGCGCATTGGACTGCAAAAGGACGGACAGGCCGGTCAGCGTGCGCTCTTCGGGCGGTGCGCTGGCAAGGCTGGTGAGCGCGGACCAAAGTGCTTCCTTCACCTCCGGGGTCACGTCCACCCGCTCATGGGCGAACAGCGAGGCGACCCATTCGGCCGCCCACGCCCGCTCGCCATCGTCGTCAATGTTGCGGAGCGGCTGGAAGGCCAGCGCGTCATTTTCGCCAAGGGCATGATGCTCGCCGCCCATCGCCAGCACGGCCGCGCGTGCCGACAGGCCCTTATCGAAGATATAGACCTGCGATCCGGCATAGCGGCGGAACTGCAAGGCAAGCAGCGCCAGCAGGACGGACTTGCCTGCGCCGGTCGGGCCGACAACGAGCATATGGCCGACGTCGCCAACATGGGTGGACAGGCGGAATGGTGTGGAACCGGACGTTTCCGCATAGAGCAGCGGCGGCCCGTCCAGATGCTCGTTGCGCGCCGGTCCTGCCCATACGGAGGACAGCGGCATGAGGTGGGCCAGGTTCAACGTGTGAATAAGAGGCTGGCGGACGTTCGCGTAAACGTGCCCCGGCAAGCTTCCAAGCCATGCCTCCACCGCGTTGACGCTTTCGCGTATGCAGGTGAAGCCCAGCCCGTTGACGATCCGTTCGACAATGCGGACCTTCTCATCAGCGGCGGCGCGGTCTTCATCGCTTACCGTGATGGTGGCGGTGTAATAGCCGAAGGCGACATGATCGCCGCCCAACGCCTGCAAGGCCAGGTCCGCGTCGGCAACCTTGTTGTCGGCGTCGCTGTCGGTCAGCGGCACCGGCTCGTTCATCATCACCTCGCGCATCAACTGCGCGATCGACTTGCGCTTGTTGAACCACTGGCGACGGATACGGGTCAGCGCCTTGTTGGCGGCCGTCTTGTCGAGCGCGATGAAGCGGGTCGCCCAGCGATAGGCGAAGTCCTGATGGTTGAGCGCATCGAGGATTCCTGGCCGCGTGGCGTTGGGGAAGCCCAGCACCGTCACGGTCCGCAAATGCCGGCCGCCCAGCATCGGCTCGATACCGCCGGACAGCGGCGCATCGACCAACAGGCCATCGAGATACATCGGCGTTGCGGGCACCGCGACCGGATGGTGCTTCGGCGATATGCAGCGGTGGAGGAAAGTCAGCGTCTCGCCGTCGTCCAGCGGGCGCACCTCCGGCATGATGCCTGACAGAAGATCCGACAGGCGCTCCGTCTCCGCGGTGAAGGCGCGAAGCTCTTGCCGCCAGTCGCGGCCTTCCTGCGGCTGATCCCGTTCAAGCAGGGCGCGCTCGGCGCGGCTGACCTGATCGGCGGGCGGCAGGTAGCAGATTGTCAGGTGATAGCGGCTCTCGAAATGCTGGCCGCGCCGTCCGTCGAAATGCGCGCGGCGTTCCTCGTCCACCAGCCAGGACGCGGGATCGGAAAAGTGGCTGTCAGGATAGCCCAGTGCCTCGACGCGCTCGGCGTCGAAGAACAGCGCCCATCCGCTGCCCAGCCTGCGAAGCGCGTTGTTCGCCCGCGCGCAGACGGAGACAAGTTCGGCTTCGGTGGCCGATTCCAGATCGGGGCCGCGAAAGCGAAAGGTCCGTTGGAATGACCCGTCCTTGTTCAAGACGACACCCGGCGCCACCAGCGCGGCCCAAGGCAAATGATCGGCCAGCCGGTCGGCCGTGTCTCGATATTCACGCAGATTCAGCATGAGAGATACGCCTTTTGCCGAAGGTGACGGGCAAGGACGGCCGCGAAATCGGGATCGCGCTTGGCGGCGAAGACAGCGAGGCTATGGCCCGCGAGCCAGAGAACCAGCCCGGCTATCCATTGCTGGAGGCCCAACCCCATCGCGGCTGCGAGCGTGCCGTTGAGAATTGCGATGCCCCGTGGCGCACCGCCCAACAGGATCGGTTCGGTGAGCGCGCGGTGAAGCGGCACCTCGAAGCCTTCGATGGAACCACCGCTTGTCATGCGATCATCGCTCCCCCGCCGAAGGAGAAGAAGCTGAGGAAGAAGGAGCTGGCCGCGAACGCGATAGACAAGCCGAACACGATCTGGATCAGCTTGCGGAAGCCGCCGGACGTTTCCCCGAAGGCAAGCGCAAGTCCGGTGGTAATGATAATCAGCACGGCGACGATCTTGGCGACGGGACCTTGGACGGATTCCAGAACCTGTTGCAGCGGTTCTTCCCAGGGCATTCCCGATCCGGCCGCCATCGCGACGGCAGGAATGAGAATGGCGCCTGCCGCCGATACGGCTAGACTGGAAGTGAGGGCGGTTGTCCCGTTGAGCCGGGATTTGCGGGCAATAGTCATGCGTCTCTCCTGTCGGGGGTTAAGTTGTGGGGGATTGAGAGGTCGGTGACGGCGTAGTCGCCGTCGGCATCCAGGCCGCGAACCTCTGAGACGGCCTCGATCCTGCGGCCGGTGCCCCGGCCGGAGATGAACACCACCATGTCGATTGCCTCCGCGATGAGGCGGCGGGGAACGGTGACGACGCTTTCCGAAACAAGCTGCTCGACGCGGTAGAGTGCGGAGCGGGCGCTGTTGGCGTGGACGGTGGCGATGCCGCCGGGATGCCCGGTATTCCAGGCTTTGAGCATATCGAGCGCTTCGCCGCCCCGGACCTCGCCCACGATGATGCGATCCGGGCGAAGGCGCAGCGTCGAGCGCACAAGATCGGCCATTGAGACGACGCCGGGCTTGGTGCGGAGCGCCACGGTATCGGGCGCGGCGCACTGCAACTCGCGCGTGTCCTCGATGATGATGACCCGCTCGTCCAGCGTCGCCATTTCGGACAAGAGTGCGTTGGCGAGCGTGGTTTTGCCCGATGACGTGCCACCCGCGACAAGGATGTTCTTGCGCTCGATCACGGCCATCGACAGCACCCGCGCGACTTCGGGGCGCATGATGCCGTCGGCCACATAGTCGATGAGGCGATGGATACGGGCTGCGGGTTTGCGGATGGAAAAGCAGGGTGCGGCCGATACCGGCGGCAACAATCCCTCGAAGCGCTCGCCGCCTTCCGGCAGTTCGGCGCTGATGACGGGCGCGCCCGCATGAACCTCGACACGCATATGCGAGGCAACCAGGCGAATGATGCGCTCGGCTTCGGCCGGCTCGATCCGCACGTCGGTATCGACGCGGCCTTCGCCCAGCAGGTCGAGCCGGAGCGAGCCGTCGGGATTGACCATGATCTCGATGACGCGCTCGTCGCCCAGCGCCGCGCCGATCGCCGGCCCCATCGCCGTTCGCAGCATGGCGCGGCGGCGGCCCTGTGCAGCCTCGTTGACGAAGCCGCTCATTGCGCCGGCTCGCCGTGCTGAATGAGGGCCGGGGTGCCGGCGGCCATCTGGCGGCCGATCTGCTCGATGAACCTGTCAAAACGGTCGCGGCCGATCGCGCGTGCGGCGGCATCCGGTTCGGGAAGCTGGGCGGTCAGGCAATATTGCTGGTGGATGAAAAGCGAGAGGCTTTCCAAGAGAACCTGAACGTCGCGGCTGACGCGCCCAAGCTGGAGGCTCATACGATCGAGCCGTCCGCCGAAACGGTCGTCCAGTTCGTGACTGCCCTGCCGGGTCAGCCAGGCGTCGAGCGCGGCCACCAATATGTCGGAGCGCGCGACGCCGGGCTTGGCGGCCATTTCCTCCAGCCGTTCGGCCAGGCGGGGTTCAAGGAAAAGCTGGTAACGCACCTTGTCGCGGTTCCGCATCACCTGTCCCCTCCGAAGCTGGGAACCAGGTCATTGCCGCGCGGCTTGCCCTCGTTGATGGCGACGGCGCGCGCGACATTGGTGAGCGTCGTCATCGCGCGCCGGTCGGCGGCGGGATCGCTGTCCTCGTCGTCACCGGGAACGCTGTCCTGTTCGCGCTCAACGGACTTGGCGGGCTGCTCTTCGGGCAGGCCGGGATGGCGCTGCTGCTGCAAGCCGCCTTCGGATTCCTCGTCGGTCGGCCCATGCTCGTCTGCATCGGCCGCCAGTGCGTCGTGCAACCCGCGGACCTCGCTTCCCCAATCGTCGGGGCGCGGCTTGGGGCGATCGACATAGACGCCATCGCTACTGTCGAGGCTGGGCGGCGGCAGGACGCGCGACGTGAAATTGCGGTCCTCGTAGTAGCGCAGCTTCTTGGCGCGAACGGGCGCGAGGCCGGAGACAAGGACCAGCTCGTCGGCTGGCGGAAGCTGCATCACCTCGCCGGGGGTCAGCAGCGGGCGGGCCGTCTCCTGCCGCGACACCATGACGTGCGACAGCCAGGGGGCGAGACGGTGGCCCGCATAGTTGCGCTGCGCGCGCAGTTCGGTGGCGGTGCCCAGCGCATCGCTGATCCGCTTGGCCGTGCGCTCGTCATTGGAGCTGAACGCTATGCGGACGTGGCAGTTGTCCAATATGGCGTTGTTCTCGCCATAGGCTTTGCTGATCTGATTGAGCGATTGTGCAATCAGATAGGCGCGGATGCCGTAACCGGCCATGAAGGCGAGCGCGGTTTCAAAGAAGTCGAGGCGGCCTAATGCCGGGAACTCGTCCAGCATCATCAAGAGCTGATGCTTGCGGCTTTTCTTGGGGTCGCCCTCCAGCCGCTCGGTCAAGCGGCGGCCGATCTGGTTCAATACCAGCCGGACAAGCGGCTTGGTCCGCGAAATATCGGACGGCGGAATGACAAGATAGAGCGACACCGGCACCGGCCCGTCCACAAGGTCGGTGATCCGCCAGTCACAAGCGGCCGTGGTCTGCGCCACGGTGGGATCGCGATAGAGGCCGAGGAACGACATGGCCGTGCTGAGGACGCCGGACCTTTCGTTTTCGGACTTGTTCAAGACCTCGCGCGCCGCGCTGGCGACGACCGGGTGAACTTGCGGATGCTCCTTGGTGCCGAGATGGTTGGTCGCCATCATCCGGCGCAGCGTGTGGGCGAACGACCGTTGGGGATCGGAGAGGAAGGTGGCGACGCGCGCGAGGGTCTTTTCTTCCTCCGCATAGAGAACGTGGAGGATCGCACCGACCAGCAGACTGTGGGATGTTTTCTCCCAGTGCGAGCGCCGTTCGAGCGCGCCTTCCGGGTCGACCAGAATGTCGGCGATGTTCTGAACATCGCGCACCTCGTCCGGGCCTTTGCGGACCTCCAGCAGCGGATTGTAGCGCGCGGACCGGGGATCGGTCGGATTGAACAGCAGGCAATGCGAGAAGCGCGACCGCCAGCCTGCGGTTAAAGTCCAGTTCTCACCTTTGATGTCATGCACCACGGCCGAGCCGGTCCACGACAACAAGGTGGGCACGACCAGGCCGACGCCCTTGCCCGAACGGGTCGGCGCGAATGCCATGACGTGCTCGGGACCGTCGTGGCGCAGATATTCGCCGCGATAGCGACCGAGGAACACGCCGGCATTGCGGAAGAGCCCGGCCCGCTCGATCTCGCCGCGCGACGCCCAACGTGAGGAACCATAAGTCGTGACATTACGGTTCTGGCGCGCGCGCCAGAGCGAACCGACGATGGCCGAAGCGCAGCCCAGGAAGCCGCTGGCGCCTGCCAGCATTCCGGCCTTGTCGAAAACTTGCGGGGCGTAAGCCTCGTAGTGATACCACCACGGAAAAATCTGCCACGGCCGATAGACCGGCACGCCGAAGGCGAAGGCCCACGGCTGCCCGAGCTGTGCCTGATAGCCGAGCATCGAGGCAGCCCATTGGGTGGCCGCCCACACGCCCAAAATGACGATAGCGAAAACGACGAAAATCTGCCCGACAAGCAGCTTGGTAGGGGTCATGTTGCTGGCTCCGAATCGCGGGCCGCGACAGGCGGCGCGAACGGAGCCGAAGCTGCGTCAGGTCAGAAAATCGGCGTGAGAACCCAAAGGGTCCTTGATGGTCCCCCAGCGTCCCTCAATGCGCGGCCGGGACAAAAAACCCCATCAACGGAAGGACAATTCCCGCGTGTTGAGCGGTAAATCCTTCCCTACATCGTAAAGGACGATCCCGGCCGGGCAGTCCTTCGCCGTCACGGCGAGCGTGACCGCGCGTTGGCCGCCGATCTCGGATGCGATCAGCCTGCGCGCGAAACGCCAATGCACCTCATCGGTGCATTCGGGGATATTGACGGCAATGTGGAAGTCATAGCCCCCGATCTCATCGCCGGCACCGCAACGCTCGGCAGAAGGGCCGGTCAAGGCGATACGGAGGATCTGGCCCTGCTCGGGCATTTCAGCTTCGCCATAGCCGAATGCAGCGCGAACGATCCGAGTGATCTGCTCGATTTCGCGTTGCGCGTTGCGCGGAAGATGCCCGATACGCGCCATGACGACGCCGGGGTCATAGATGTCGTCAAGAAAATCCCGCAACTCGTCCATGCTGCCTCTCGATCGGGCATATGCGCTCGATTAGGGTCAACCGGGAGACACCGCACCATGCGAGGCACCGAACTCCCGCGCGCTGGACGCGGGAGCCGCCGGAGCTGCTAACATGACGATCATGCGCCACCGTCTTTAACCTTACGGTCTGGACATACACGGTGACACCCCGGAAACCGGGGTCTCCGAGACGGTTTCGTTTCGTCGGGATTAGCAGTCCCGGCGCTGCCCTTTGTGCAGCGCGGAAGCCTGACTAGCAGGCGGGTAGGATGCCGCCAAGGTAGGCGAGCCGACTACAGCGCGTCACGCGCCATTAGTCGCCAGTCTCGCGGGTATCTATTTCCTATCCGCCCGGATCACTTAGGGGCGGTGTATCCAGCAGGACGCGCACCTGTTCCATCTCGGCGAGCAGCGCTTCGATCCGCGGGCGAACCGCCCGATACATACCGGGATTGGTGTCGAGATAGTCTCTGATCTCATCGACTGCTTCGGAAAGCGTGTCGGAAACCGCCATTCATCGACTCCAATATCCGCGAACTACGGAACAGGTTCGCATTGAAATATTCCCCACGGTCATGTCAATCGACGCGGCTCACCACTATGCCAACATCTCGAACAGGCACGGTTGCGTTTCCCGACTGTAGGCGAGGTGCATCCGCGCCTTCTGCGCGGCTTCCACCGCTCGCCGGTAGTGGATCGTTCCATATCGCTCGGCTTCATCAAAACCGACCGGCGCAAGCTCGTCGGTTGGATAGCAGGCGTCATAGATCGCGCGCGCCGCAGCGCGCAGGCACATATCATGCTGCATCGCGGGTTCCTGATCTCTCATCGAATCGCCAGGTCGGCGTGAGGAATCCAAACTAGAACATTATAAGAACAAATGGAAGGCCGGTCAGGGGCCTTCGGTCACGTCCATCCGCACCGACAGGCCCGCCTTCACCGCCAGGTTCACCAGCGTATCGAGGCTGAACAGATCGATCTTGCCACGCAGCAGGTCGTTGAGGCGGGGTTGCCGGACACCAAGTCGGCGCGCGGCTTCGGCCTGCGTCACGTTCCAGTCGCGAACCTGTTGCTCGATGGCAATCAGAAGCCGGGACCGCAAGGTCATGTTCAAAGCGGCGGCCGGCGTATCCTCCAGCGTCTCCCACACATTATCGGCGCTGTGGCGTTCCATCGCATTCTTCGCTGCCATCACACTTCGACCGCATGGGCTTGAAGCTGCACGCCAAGCCGCTTGCGAAGCGCGCCGAATATGTCGGCAAGATTGTCCATGCTCGGATTGCCCTTCTCGGACAGCATCCGGTGGAGGCTCTTGCTCGGCCGTTTGGTTTCGACGGCCAGCTCCTCGAACCCGACCGAGGCATTCACCAGATCGCGCAGCACCAGACGCGCGATATGCGGCTCGCCATTGAGGAACAGCGTTGCCGCCTCATCGAGTAGCGCCTTGGCGAAATCGGGATCGCGCGCGGCGCGCTCCTTCACCGTATCCTTGAAATCGCGTGTCAGCATCGTCGTTTCACTTTCCGCCTTTCAGCTTCGCAGCCTTCCGGGCCTTGTATTCCGCCAGCAATGTTCGCGCCCATTCAATGTCCGCCTGCTGCCGTTTCTTCGCTCCACCAGTGAACAGGATGATGAGCGTGTCGCCATCCTGTGTCAGATAGAGCCGATAGCCCGGTCCCCAATCGATCTTGTATTCGCCAAGACCACCACCAAGCCATTTCACGTTCGACGTGTTGCCCGCTTCCAGGCGCAACGTCGCGGTTGTGACCTTGGTGGCCGCCTGAACATCCAGACCATCGAACCACATTCGGAACGGACATGATTCGTCCTCCCGAATATACTCCTTCACCATCATCTATCCGTCTCCACAAGTAACATATACGTTACCATTTGTCCATTCACGAAATCGACGGCCCGCGCTGGCGGCCGATGGTCCAGTTGATGTTGTCGCCGCGCATGATGCCCGATACCTGTTTCTCAAGATGGCGGTCCAGCACCGGCCGCCACGGCACCAACGTAAACTCCCGGCTCTTTTCGATCAGCGCATAGCGGCCCGATGCCAGTTCAACCGGGCGGCGATAGATGCCCTCGATCCGCTCGCCCGGCTTGGCTTCGGCATAGGATAGTCCAAGTTCATCGGAGAGCTGCCCGGCAACGCGGTTCATCTCGCGCCGCCGCAGCACGGCAAGAAGGTTCGCCCGATAGACGATACGGCCCTGTTCCTCTTGCGCCAGTCCTTCCGCGATAAGCCATTGCCGCCGCGCCGCCAGTGCGGCGCGCGTCTCCCGGCCGAATCCGGCATCGCAGAGCTGTTCGGGATCGACGGCGACAAGTTGCCGGTCCAGCCAGGTCGCGCCGTCGGTGCCCGCCTGCCGCTCCAGCGGAATCGCGGACAGCGTATCCACGATCACCGGGGCGGCCTTGGCCCGCTGCGCCTCGAAGGCGGCGGCGCGCGTCACATGATCGGGGGCGATGATCCATGTTCCGTCCGGCTCGCGCTCGACGCTTTTCATGGCGCGGCGCATCGCCTCAAGACGCCGGACATGGGTTTCGGCAAAGTTCTCGGTCGCGCGGGGATCGTGGCGCAAATGAAGGTCGATGCTGTAGCGCCCGCCATTGGCCGCGGCGATCTCGGCAACCGTCCTGTCAACGGCGCGGGCATCGGTCGGCTTGGGCGCGATCCGCACCACGGCGCCGGTCGGGACAATGCCGGTCGCCTCGCCCGTGCCGATATCGACATAATGGCTGCGGCCGTCCGTGCCGTCCACGATCAGATAATGGCGGTCGTTCACTTCGTCGGACAGGCCGCGCTCCACGACGCGCCCCACGATCGGGGCCATGCTCTCCGGGTCGGCAATCGCGTAGTCGGACAGGTTACGCTCCAGCCCATGTTCGGTGAAAGCGCGCTGCATGGTGCGGATAATGTCGCCGCGCTCGCCCATGCGCTTCAAGGTGGCGTCCATGCCTTCGGCCAGTTGCCAGCGGCCCGGTTCGATCTCGCCGGCCAGACCGAGGTGCCCGAGCTTCTGTAAACGGCCCGCACGCAAGGACTGGTGGAAGGGATCGCGGTCGGCGGCCTCGACAATCCGGCCCGCATCCATATCGCGCAACAGCTTCCGGTCGATGCTGGTCAACCGCTCCTGCTCGATCTCGGCGCGTAGCCGGTCCTCGATCTCAATGTCCGTGCGCGGCCCAAGGTCGAGCGACACCAGTTCGGCCGCGCGCTCGCGGATACCGCTGGTCAGATATTCGCCGCCAATCACCAGATCCTGCCCGCGATCGTTGACGCCGCGCACGACGATATGGGTGTGCGGGTGGCCGGTGTTGAAATGATCGACCGCCACCCAATCGAGCTTCGTCCCCAAGTCCTGCTCCATCTGCGTCATGAGGCGGCGGGTCAGCGATTTGAGGTCGTCGTAATGCTGGCCGTCCTCCGGGGATACGATGAACCGGAATTGATGCCGGTCGCCGTCGCAGCGTTCGAGGAACGCCTTGCCGTCGGCTCTGTCCTGCTCGGCCGAATAGAGCTGGCCCGGCGCGCCTTCGCGGGTCACGCCGTCGCGCTGGATGTAGCGCAGGTGCGCGCGGGCGGCGCCCAGGCTGTTCGCCTTGTTCAAGCGGGCAATGCGGTATTTCACCACCACGCGGCGCTGGCGGTAGGCGCCGAGACGATCGCGCATGGCGAGCTGCCGTCCCGCTACCGTGCCACGCGCGATCCGGCTCCCGTTGAAGGTGCGGCCGATGCGCCGCCCGCCGCCTGCCAATGCCCGCGCCTGAAGGACGCGCTGAAGATAGGTGCGTCCCTTGCGGCCTCCCTTGGCGCGGGGTTTGCCCAAATGAGGCGTGAAGTCGTCCTCGCCGCTCATCGGCTAGTCGGCCTGGCGTGAGGGAACGGCGATGCTGCTGCCATCGCGTTCCAGCTTGAAGAGTTGCCCCTGACGCTGGGCCGCCTCGATCCGCCTGCACGCGACGTCGAAGGTGGCCGCGTCGATCTCGATGCCCACGAAACGCCGCTGCTCGGCGTGGCAGGCAATGCCGGTCGTGCCCGCGCCCATGAAGGGATCGCAGACCAGGTCGCCGGGGCGCGAATAGTCCGCCACGACCATCCGCATGAGGCGCACGGGCTTGCCGCCCATGCGTTCCTTGTCGTTCCAGCCGCGCCCGGCGACGTAGCCGCCCGGCAAGGTGCCCCATTTGAGCTGGGCGGCGGTGCGGGACACGATCAGCCAGTCGGTCCAGGAACTCGGGCCGTCGCCCATCAGGCGAACGCTACGGCCGGGGTGATGGAACGGCACGGGCGCGAAGACATAGCGGCCACGGGCGCGCAGGCTGGATTCGATCCGGGGCGCAAGCACATGATCGGTCATCCAGACGATCCACCCGTCCACCACCTCTGCGAACAGGCCGGCAAGCAGATCGACGTCTTCGGGCGTCAACTCGGAATAGCCGAGCGTCCGCCTGTGACTGCCATCATTGCCGAGTCCGAGTTCGTGGCCCGTGTGGGTCCGGGCGCTATAGGGCGGATCGGTGATGATATGATCGCATCCGCCGATGGTCGGCAAAATGTCGCGGCAGTCGCCCAGATAGAGCGTCGCCGTGCCGATGGTTTCGACCCTGCTCATGGCAGCGACCTTGGCGCATAGGAACTCGTAAAGCCGATCATCTCAAATGCTCGCCAACTCTCCGATTTTGGAAAACGGCGGCAAGGCTCATCTGATATTTCTTGGCAAATCAACGAGTCTCGCGACTGCGTCAATTCAATCAATAACTTGGACTTAACCTGTCTCTCTGCCTTGCTTACCTGTCTCGTTAAATAATAATGTGCAGACAATGACTTGAACCCGCTTGCGGGATCGAGCTTTAATCTTGCCCTCTCTCCCCTATCCTCCAGCCAGCCCGCCGAATGGGAGAAATCCGCCATCCGCCCGCGCCCGACGCGCGAATGCGCGTCCATCATCGTCCATCCTCAGGGGGAACGGTCAGAGGCGCGAACAACCCGCCCGATGGGGACTGTTGAGGCGCGGAACCGGCCCCATCGGGGGCCAGTTCGGGCGCGTCCGATGGCCGGTTTTGCGCGCTGCCAAGCGGGAAAAACAGCCGCGTTCCCGACAGGATCGCGGGCGGCATGGCGGGCGTTGCGGGCGTCCTTGCAAGTTGCGTGATATAGCTTCGCGTCTCGCCGGGAAGCGGCTTGCCGGTCCGCAAATGCTCGGCATAGCGGGCGGGACCGGCGTTGTAGGCGGCGAACAATCCGGGGTATCCGAACTGGTCGTGCATCTCCCGAAGATAGGCCGCGCCCGCCAATATATTGTCGCGGGGATCGTGCGGATCGGGGCCAAGGCCATGCCTGCGCCGCATGGCCGCCCATGTGCCGGGCATAAGCTGCATGAGGCCCATCGCGCCCGCGTGCGACGTGATCGGGCGGCCGTTCAGGTGCGTAAGTCCGGCGCTTTCGGCCTGCATGACGGCGGCAATCCACGCCTGCGGGATGCCGAAACGCTGCGAGGCTTCGGCAATAAAGGGCCGCCACCGTTCGACGGCGGGCGAGGCGCTGAACGCTGGCTGTGATGCCTGCGGGACATCGCGGGCGGGCGCGGCCAAGGGCGAGGCGAGCGCCAGCGAAGCCGCCGCCAAGGGCGCGGCAAGACGGATCAGCGCAGCCATAGCGGGGTCGCCTTGCCGATAATCGCGGTGTCATCGACCGGCCCGAAATAGCGCCCGTCGAACGAGTCCGGCACATTCATCAGCAGGAACAGCCGCCCGCCGCGCAGGCGTTCGCAACCGCTCCACCACGGCAACGGGCGGCCCTGCCGGTCAAATCCGCGACGCTCGCCGATCCAGCGCCCGTTAACGAAAATCTCCTGTCCGAGCGCGCAAACCTCGTCGCCACCCATAGCGGCGACACGCTTCAACAGCGGGACATTGGCGGGGAGATAGTGGCGCTGCGCGGCAAGCTGGCGGACGCTCTCGGGCGTCCTCGCCAACACCATATCGCCGGTGCGGATCGCCGCGCCGGGACGAATGCGCCACAAGCCTGTCGGCGCGCTGGCGGAGGCATTCCAGACCATGCGCGGCGCGGGCTGGATGACAAAATCCAACGTGGCGGCAAGGCCGATCATAGCGAGGCCGATGCCGCCCGCGATCAGGATCGGGCGGCGGCGGGCGCGGCGTATGCGCCACAACGGCGGTTGCCAGTCGAACAGCGGCAAGGGGCGTTTACGCATCGCGCTTCCCCTTCGGCTGGTTCTCGCGGGACCATTCCTCCAGGTCGTCGATGTGGTAGCGGACCTGTCCGCCATGCCGCCGGAAGGGCGGACCTTCGCCGCGCCAGCGCATATTCTTGAGCGTCTTGGCCTGTAGGCCGAGGAAGTAGGCGGCTTGCTTCGCCGTCAGAAAAGGGCTTCCCTTCCGCGCCCGGTCGGCGCGGTCGATGTCGTCATCGTCCATATTGTGCATCCTTCCCGATGGGGTGCGGACGGTGCGGGACTGTCCGTTACCGGGCGGGACAATGCGGGCGCGGATGCCGACGCGGCAGGGTTGAAGGCGCGCCAATGGTTTTTCGACCCAAGCCGGGGCGTCACGGTCGGGGCCAGGCACGGCCTATGCGATGGACGAAACAAGACGCCCGCGCGTCCCGAAGGGCGCGCGGGCGGCGATTTTTCAGCGCGATGCCGACGCATGAAGGGGCGGCGCTGCCGCCCCTTCGGGTCTGTTATTCCGCCGCGATAGCGTAGTGATCGGGCTGCTCGATCTCGATGGGCTGCGGCGGGGGCAGCTTCTTGATAAGCCGCTCCACCGGCTTCCACCGGGTCAAAGTGGCGAAGGGCCGCGCCGTGTAGCTGGTGGCGGGGAAGCGCAGCCATTTGGGAACCCATCCGTCCACCTTGGGGCGCTGGTTCTCGCCGGTAAGATGGTCGCGGATGATGCCCTTCTGCGTCTTCACTTTCTCGGTGATGTTGCCGTCCGCCACCTTCTTGCCGCCTACTTCGCGGAGCATGGCGTTTATCACCTGCCGGTCGCGGAGAAGGTCGAAAAAGGCGTCGTCCGGCGTCCACAGGCCCGCCATGTCAACAGCAAGATAGTTGCCGACCGCTTCGACCACGCCGCTTCCCGCTTCCATCGTCTCGCCCATGACGATGGCGAGCACGTCGAGCACATCGGCGTCCGAAAAGGTGAGAAGCCGCCCGAAGATGACGGCGGTTCCCTCGTTCTCGCCGTTGCCGCCGGTCACGGTCGCGGCTTCAAGCGAAAAGCGCAGATGGGCGAGGATGGCCCGGCGTTTCTCGTCAAAGCGGGTTTCCGCCGCGCAGGTTTCGACGCTTTCCGCGATGGCGTCGTTGCGGGCGGCCTGCCTCTCGGTGCGGATCGTCCATAGCGGCGATCCGGTGATAGCGTGGGCCACCATCAAGCGAAGCGCCACGGCGGGATAATCCAGCAGCGCGGCGCGGGCGGCGGCGTGGCGGTGCAAGTCGATGTAGGTTTGCAGGGGGCCGGTCGTTTCGGATCGGGCGTCTCGCGCGGCCTGCCGGTCGGCTTCGGCCGTTCCGACCTTCGCCGTCGCTGCCCGCGCTTTCTTCGCATCCTTGCCCGAAAGCCAGCCGTCGTGGATTTCCACCTCGCCATTGTGGCGGATGGAAATGAACACCTTGCCGCCCTTCTCCTTAGGCGTGCGTTCATGCTCCCAGTTGCGGAAATAGTCGCCCGGTTCCATGATCTCCACGCCCGCCCATCCGGCTTCAAGCAAGGCGTCACGCTTCGCCGCGATGGCCTCGTTCTGCGCGGTCCAGAAGGCGGCGCTGTCGGCAAAAAAGCCGTCCTGCTCGAACAGGTCGCCGACGATCTTCCCCTTATAGCTATCGAGCGGGAAGATGGCCGCTCTGACGGAAATGGACTCGCCGCCCAACAACCAAGCCTTTAGCTGCGAGCCGGTCGGCGCGTAGTCGTCGGGGCTATCGAACAAGGCCAGCCAATCCTTTTGCTGCGCCTTGCTGGCAAGGGTCAGGTGGCGAATGGTCATCGTGTTGATCGCGCCCTCGCGGTAAAGATTGCGGACGCGGGGCAACAGATTTCCAAGCGCAAGGACGCGCTGAACATAGAGTTCGGTAAGCCCGAAGGTCTGGCCGATCTGCTCGATCGTGCGCCCTTCCTTCTGGATCAACCGGGTGAACGACTCCCATTGGTTGACCTCATCGGGATCGAGCCGCTGGACATTCTCGATAAGCGAGGCTTCCAGCGCGGCGGCGTCGTCGCCTTCCTCCATGATCGCGCACGGCAAGGGGCCGTGATCGATCCCTTCGGAAAGCGCGATTTCGCTGGCGTAGCGGCGGCGGCGTCCGGCAACGATGCCGAACATGCCGGGCTGACCTTCCAGTTCGCCGGGGCGAACGACAAGCGGCACGATAATGCCCTTTGCCTTCACGGTGGGGAGAATGTCGGACACGTCCGGTTTCTTCTCCGCGTGGCGCATGTTGGTCTTGCTGACAAACAGCTTGTCAAAGTCGATATTTGCGAGTTGCATTGCAGTTCACTCCATCTTGGGGTGGACCGGCTGCATCCGTCGATCTTGCAAGGGTGGCGGATGCAGCCGGGAATTGCGCCGATTGAGCGGCGCGGCTCATCCGTCCGGTGCGGGCGAAATCTCGGAAGTGGGTGGATTGCGGCGGCTGCGCGCCTGCGCCAGCCCGGCCAATAGCGCCTCCGCTTCGATGATCCGGGCGGTCCTGCGCGCCACCTTGGCGTAGATGGACAGCGAGAAATAGGCTGCGAAATAGCGGTCCCGCTCGATGCCAAGCCCGCCGGGCAGGCGAACGGATTCGATCTCGGACAGGCTGAAAAGCCCAAGTTCCGGGCAACCGAATCCAAGGTCGGCCAAGCCGAAAAGCGTGTCGCCATCGTCGTCCAGTTCGGTCGCCAGCCATGTCGCCGCGCCCATCGGATTGAACAGCTTGACCACGGGGAACGGGTCGGGTTCGGGCAGTCCGTCGCGCTGCGCGGCGCGGCGGGCGATGGCGTTGGCGCGAAGCCGCAAGCGGATCAGGGGGGTGAGAAGGCTCATGCCGCCGCCCTCCATTCCGGGGTTGCGGCGATGGCTTCGGCTTCTTCGCCTTCGGCAAAGGCAAGGATATAGTCCGCCGCCTTGCTCGCCTGACTGGCGGCGCGGAAGATGGCGCGGTTATCCTCTTTCAGAACCTCCAGCCATGAACCGACATAATCGGCATGGCGAACAGTCGGGACGATTCCCAGGGCGGCGCAAATGAAGGCGGCGCCGATCTCCGCGCAAAGTTCCTCGCGGGCATAGGGCTTCGATCCAAACCGCCCGGAAAAGTCGCGGCCCAACCGCTTGGCGTGGCCGGTCCAGTGGCCGTTATGCCGATATCGGCATAAGTCGCATTATGCCGCGCACCGGATTATGCCGCATGGCTGCGCAGAACGTCAGATTTCTGCGGATCAGCCATGCGAAAGTTCGGCATAATCGAGGGCATCTGTGACACGGCCAATTGAGACTAGCGCAGTCTCCAGGGTGCGCGCATTCTACTCGCCGGAGAAAGTTGGTAAGCGAGAACGACAATGCACACCGATCCGGGCCTATGGACTCGTGTTCGACGCCGCGTCTTCGGTGGAGGAGAGTCGATCAGGGGCGTCTCTCAAGCGGAGGGATTAAGCCGCAACACTGTTCGAAAGATGCTGCGGAGAGATAAGCCCCCCCGGTACGTTCGCGCGAAGCAGCCAACATTGATCAACAATTACGAGCGTTTGATCGATGCGATGCTCGTCGAGGATGATGCTCGACCACAATGCGAACGCAGAGGTATCGCCGCCATCTTCCGATTACTGCGGGATCAACATGGTTATGGCGGGGGATACGACAGCGTTCGTCGATATTGCCGCAGCGTGCAAGTGCCCGAAATCGACGTCGTAGTTCGGCCGATTGGCGATTTGGGATCCATAAAAAGACTAACCATCGTGAGAACGCCACGAGCTTATCAACTTGCTCCCCATGCACCGAAAGGATCGGCAAGCATAGCGTTACGCCTTCACCGAGACCGCAGGTTAGAGCGTACAACCGAAGTGGTGAACTGGATCGATCAGGTCCGGGGAAACAACACGGAACTGCCCTTGCGGGGAGCCCCAGACGTTATCAATCGACTCCGTAGCAACATCCACGATCCACGGAGTCGGCAGCGAAATCGCGCAATTACAGTTTTGGCGCATGAACAGGGCTTCCCTATCAGGCGGATCAGCGCATGCCTTGGCTTAAGCCGCAATACATGCCGCCGGTACCTGCGGGCATACCAGGAAGGAGGCGTCGAACAGCTTCTTGCGCCGATGACGAGAGGACCGCGAAAGGCTGAAAGTGAAGACCTGAAGGCTGCGGTCTTCCGCCTGCTACATGAGCCGCCGAAGGATCATGGGATTAATCGAACGTCGTGGACAATGTGCGATCTCAGGGCGGTGCTCACTCGCCAAGGGTTCTCCGCTTGTCAGCATGTCCTTCGTCAGATCATCCACGATGCTGGCTGGAAATGGCGGAAGGCGAGAATCGTCCTTACATCGCAGGATCCCGCCTATCGTGAAAAGCTCGCCGCAGTCCAAGCGATCTTGTCGAATCTTGCCCCAGACGAGGCCTTCTTCTCGATCGATGAGTTCGGTCCGTTCGCCGTGAAAATGAAGCAGGGCCTGATGCTCGACCCACCCGGCCCCCACCGGGTTGTCCCGCAATGGCAGAAGTCCAAAGGATGCTTGATCATGACGGCGGCCCTGGAACTGAGCGGCAATCAGGTAACGCATTTTTACAGTGACCGAAAAAATACGACCGAGATGATCCGCATGATGGATGCCCTCCTCGACAGATACGCGGATCGTCGGACGCTTTACCTTTCTTGGGATGCGGCGTCGTGGCACATCTCCAAGAAGCTGAAAAAGCGGATCGAGGAGCACAACGACACTGCTGAAGCTGCCGGTCACCCGCGTGTCGAGACCGCGCCACTTCCTGCCGGCGCCCAGTTCCTCAACGTCATCGAGTCTGTCTTTAGCGGTATGGCGCGCGCCATCATCCACAACAGCAATTATCCATCGACTGACGCCGTGCGTGCCGCGATCGACCGCTATTTTGCTGAGCGAAACCAGCAGTTCCGCGACAATCCCAAGCGTGCGGGCAAACGCATATGGGGTAACGAGCGCGTGACGCCAGTCTTCTCCGATAGCAACAACTGCAAGGACCCGCGTTGGCGATAATAGGACAGGAGCACCAAAAATATCGTCGCCTGTGCTCACCGTAGCTGGCGTGGTTCGCGTATCTCGTCGGCATCCTGGGTGGCTTCGTGCACCTCCTCGCGGATGATCTTAGTGGTGATCTCGTCGAGATGGGCAGTGAGGGCACTGCTCAGTTCCTCAAACTCCGGCCAAAGCGTCATCTGGACGAAGCTGGCCGGGGCACGGATAATGACGGTCTGACGGTGCATCCGCGCGTAGCGGAAGGGCTTGAGGCCGTATCGGCGGCATAGGGCGATAAAAAGCTGACGGGACCAGGGATCTGTAATCGAGAATTTGAACTCTTCGGCACGCTCCTGCTTGCTGGCGTTCTCGAATTTGACCCTGATGCGCTCCGCCGCCGCACCGGCGGCGGACTTCTCACCATCGGTCTTGGCACCAGCATAGAGCGCCTCGATCTTGCGCAGCTTCTCGCGGAGTTGGTCTTCGGGCATCATGGCTATCAATGCACCGTCGGCTTCTCGGTGAGGATGCCCTCGATCATCTGGCGGCGCGCGCGCGTGCAGGACAATACGGCTTCGTGGATCTCGGTCTCCATGATCCGCGTCAGTTCGCGCAAATGCCTGAACGTCGTGTCGAGCCTGGCGGCGTCATCGGCATCCGGTGCGCGCGAAACCAGCTCGCAAATACCCGCCATCATAGCGCGCATCTCCGCAAGACGGTCGACGGCCTCGTGCGCCCGTTCAGGCAGGTCGATGACGTCTTCGCCATTGAACAGGCCTTCAATGAACCCATCCAGTTCCTGGAGGCGAACGAGGCCATATTGGCCCAGGTCGACGGCGGTCGGCTCTGTCGACGGGCGGGTCAACCGGAACGGCTGACTGCGCTTCTGATGCCGGGTGAGGTCGTTCCAGAGCCCTTGCACCAGAGTATCGAGCAGTTCGTTGACCTCCTCGATGCTGTCAAAGGGGGGCAGTTCGCCGCCCCAAAGGTCCTTGATGATCTGAAGCGGCGAGGCCGAAATCGCGGGCGTTGCGATATTGCCCAGAAAGCGGGTGCGTACCTCGTGGAACGGCACGGGGCACTCATGCTTCGCCAGCAATGCCTGGGCCGTCTTAATGCTCGGCCCCTTGGTCGCCTTCTTCATATCGTCCCGCCCGCAACAAAGATCATGATCGTCATGCCCTAATCGGGAATGACGAGCTGACGATAGTATTGCGGTCGGGGCGGTCGCAAGGGTCGGATCGTGCTTCCATAGCAAGGAGCACGAAAAATGCCGAACGACCTGCAATGCCTGTTCGACCGAGATATCGCTACGTTCATGGAGCGGCTGACCGCCGAAAACTACAAGCCTCAAACGATAACGGCCTATCGGGTCCTGCTGACGCGGTTGGTATCCCTGATCGAAGCCGCCGGAATATCGCCACAAGACCTGACAGCGGAACGGGCGGCCGAGTTGGTTCGCAATGACGAACGCAACCGGCGCGAGCCCAACAAATGCCAGAATATCGCACGGCGCTTTGTCGCCCATCTTATTGCCAGCGGCACGGTGCCAGCTCCGGTCGCGACACCGGGGCAGATGGCCCGTGCAGCGTTGCGCGTCGATTATGAAGAGTATCTGGTGAGGCAGCGCGGGATCAGTCCGCGTACGATCTACCATTCCTGGCGCTTTGCCGACCGCTTCCTCGACCATCGGTTCGGCAGCGACGAAACCGATCTCGCGGCGATCAGCGCAGGCGATGTAATATCCTTCCTTCAATATCTGCTCGGGAGAAAAGGTCCCTATCGCGACAAGACCGCCGCCACCCACCTGCGCAACTTCTTCCAATATCTGTTCCAGCGCGGCGTCACGGAAACCAACCTTGCGCTGTGCGTGCCGACCGTCGCCCAGCGCTGGGGTGCGAGGCTGCCGCGCTTCCTGTCGCCTGAGCAGATCGAAGCCCTGCTCGCATGGGTCCGTGATAATCCGAAGCATGGACTGCGCGATCATGCGATGCTGCTGACGATGGCGCGGCTCGGGCTGCGGGCACCGGAGGTGATCGCCATCCAGCTTGACGATGTCGACTGGCGCGCCGGTGAGTTGCTCGTCAGGGGCAAGGGCCAGCGGCATGATCGCCTGCCTGTTCCGCCGGATGTCGGAGAAGCGATCGCAGCCTATATCCGTCAGGAGCGCGTATCGGGATCACGGACGCTGTTCGTCTCGTTGCGGGCGCCAAATGGCCCCTTCAAGGATGGGCAGGTCATCAACACCATATTGCAGGATGCCTTCGCCGCCACCGGCGTCACACCGCCCGGCCCATATGTCGGATCGCACGTCCTTCGCCACAGCCTGGCGACGAACATGGTGCGCAACGGCGCGTCACTTGCCGAAATCGGCGACATGTTGCGCCACAGGTCGCGGGCTTCGACGATGATCTATGCGAAGCTGGATATCGACGGGCTACGCTCGATCGCAAAACCGTGGCCGGTGGCGGGAGAGGCACAATGACTCTCGCTCATGAACTCGATCGCTATCTCAGCGTGAGGCGCAGCCTGGGATACGACCTGGCCACGGCCGAAAGGGCACTGCGCCGCTTCGTGCAATATGCCGATGAGCAGGGAGTCGATCATGTCACGACCGACCTGTTCCTGCGCTGGCAGGGTGCGTTCGGCAACGCTAGCCCGCCTTATTCACCAAAAGTGTCCTGAAGGGTTGGCGGGAGTGGCGTAAGCCTCTGATCTGAATTAGGAACTGGGTGTCTAAGCCGAACCTGCC